>JALVDG010000290.1 GCA_027009095.1 Thiotrichaceae bacterium | reverse complement strand
CGTCAACAAAGCCTTATACTAAGCCAGAAAATTTAGTCTCTGGAAATATTTTACTGAAAATTATTTTTTCAGGGCTGACTAACTACCTAGTACATCAACCAGTCCAAAGTGTCGGTATCAGTTGTCCTATCTGTCTTCATGCCTAGGCACACTTCGCAGGGAATGGTTATCGGGTAGCGTTTCAATTTTTTATCGATACATTATTTCGCTATTGGCAGACCTGCTTTCTTCCAACCAAGATAACCATCAGAATAATTTTTTACATTCGTATAACCCATTTTTATCAAAGTATCCGCCGCGAGTGGACTGCGAATATTAGCGCCACAATAAACAATGATTGGAGTATCTTTTTTAAGTGCCACATTAGTCACACGCCACTCTAACCAACCCCGTGGAATATTTATATTCTGGTCTGCTTTAATTGCGCCCCCCATTGATGTCACCTCGGAAGGTAAACGCACATCGATAAGTACCACATCAGGATCATCGTCCAATAATTTTTTTAGTTCTGTCGTACGAATATTTTTAATATGCTTAAGTGCCTCGACCTGTAACTGCCCCCCACTTTTAATACCAGGCACACCCGCCTCAGTAACAGGAAGAATAGCAATCGATAAAAGCAAAGCAGTGCTTAAAGTCATGATTTTCATTTTTAACATAATTGTGACTCCTGAATACCACCTTTACGATCTTTTTTACCAAACAGATGCTTATTCTTTCAGGTGAGCATAAAAATTACAAAAAATTGGCTAAAAAATTAAATAGATCAAAAAACTCCTATTTGATATCACTGAAAAAATATTTAAATCTATATCTAAATTGATAAATTCAAAGCCCCCCTGTGTAAGATTTATCTTATTATACCGCCGATGCCGATAGGCGAGGCGGGTAAAAACACACAGTAAACATCCACCTAAGGCATCTGCATGGGAAAAGATAAATCTTTCACTCCTCTGATTTAATTTCCTTAAAATAACGAATCACTTACGTCATTGATAAGTTGATCCTACCATTATAAATTTACCATCAGACATTTCCTACATATTCCTAAATAAAAATACAGGCAATCAATCACAATGGATATTTTTCATGCTGCATGGCTCACACCTAGCAAGGCTGGTTTTAATAATGATGGACAGTTTGTTTTCTGGATCGAAACCCCACAGCAAAGCAAGTACAAGCTAACGACTAAGCAACACCCCTATCACCTTTCTTCTAGTGCAGCACTTGATCATTTTCTTTCCCGTGATTTATCACTGAGCAAGGCATTAATCAGTAAACTCAATCCTCACGTCGTTAGTATCTACATTAGCCTACCTAGTGCAAAGAATAAGCCATTGGCAAGTTTGGGAGGTGAATGTGCTTGCAATTAACAACCCTTAATTTTTGGCAACGAGATAATTCGTTTATTGAATTAATGGAAGAGATTTATCCGCAAATTAACGCTAAAAACAAAATATCATTATGATAGTGCAACTCAATAATTATTTTTTTTACTTTTTACTCATCCTACTCCTTAGCCAGAATGCCAATGCTCAAACATCCGACTGGGACTTTATTATCCCAGATAAAATCCAATCCCCTAGCCGAGCACATTATATTGAAAGAAATTATTACTTATTTCGTTATTTTTTAAATAATTCGCTGAGATCACAAGGGCAAAAAGATTTTGAAAAGGTCATTGATCGGGTACGGCGGCGTATTTTTTGGAAACTCGATAAACACAAGAAAAATGTCTTTGTCGATGCTTTTGAACGCTCTTATCCACAGATCAAACACTATCAACTCCCCAAAAATACACCTCAAATTATCCTGCTGATTCCCTATATCGAGTCCCTATGGCGCGCAAAAGCAGGTAGCCCTGAAAAAGATTATGGCTATTGGCAATTATTAGGATCTATTGTTGAAGAAATCAAAACACTTCCCTCAACCTCACCGTATTTAAAACAATTTAGTATCGACAAAATACGCTCACATCACCTTTTAAGTACCCGTGTTGCCCTACTCCATTTACAGCGTTATTACTTTTATTTTCATCATAAGCGTGGCTTTAATAAAACCGACTCATGGCTATTTACTATGCTAGCGTATAACTGGGGTTCGGGTAATGTCAGACGCTTATTAGCCGAGATGAAACATAAAAAAATCAAACAAAACTTCTCTAGCTTTTATCATTACCTCTATCAACAACAAGCCAAAGATAAAGACAACCGCTCGTTACGCTCAGCCGTTGAGTATCTGCCGCACCTGTGGAATATTTTGTTAGTGATTCGCCAAGCAGAAAAGCAAACTAAAAGAAGAGGGCGTGCAAGGTAATGGTTACCAGAAGCTAAAACGTGGCATTATTGCCTTCAAACTGGGGCGATTCAAACTAAGCGACAAACATTTTCTTGATGGCTTAGTTTGCGGTCGAATGTCCAAAGTTTACAGCCTATTTTCTGACTTTCTGTTGCGAT
>JALVDG010000289.1 GCA_027009095.1 Thiotrichaceae bacterium | reverse complement strand
ACCTGATTCATTAACCTTAATGCCTTCAGGTGTTGTAGGGCATTGATCTTTGCTATCGACGACGCCATCTTTGTCGGCATCACCTTCACAACCAGTTTCGATAACTTTGATACCTTCGGGAGTGTTAGGACATTGGTCTTTACTATCGACTATCCCGTCTTTATCGCCATCTTTTTCGCAACCTTCGATATTAACAGTTGTTCCTAATGCTGTGCCTGGGCATTGATCTTTACTATCGACGACACCATCTTTATCTGTATCGGCAGGGCAACCTGTTGCATCAACTAAGGTTCCTGCGGGAGTGTTAGGGCATTTATCAGAAGGATTAACAACCGTATCGTTATCTTCGTCAGCGGTTGCATTAGAGAGCGCAAGCTGGAGCTTTTGTATTTTCTCTCGAAAAGAAGCTAGGCTTTTAGCCTGCTGTTTTTGGTTTAATTCACAACTCGCTTCTGCTTCAGTGAGATTAGCCAGTTTGTCTGTTAAACCTGCAAAAGCTAATATTTTGTGCTGCAAGCCATCGTTGGCTTTGCTTTTAGCGGTGAGTTGAGCTTTTAATTCTGTAATTTGTGTTGCAAGTTTATCTCTTTCTCTAGAGAGGATTTGCATTGTCTCGATATCACCTTCTATGGTGTGCTTTAATTTAGTGATAAGTGCATTTTTATCGGCTAAAGTTTTTTTATTTGCTTCTTCGGTAGCTCTTAGCTTTTCTTTGAGTGCTTTATTTTCATTGGCTAAGTTAGGATCAGGAAGTGGTGCTGGTACAGGCTCAGTTGTAGGCATTGCCAGAGGCATCATGTAAAGTGGAGTAGATGGTTGTGCAAACATCGGTTGAGGAGTCGGAGCTTGCATTATCGGTGGGAAGCCATTTGCTGGTGTCGCAGGCAGGGGAGGGAAATTTTGTTGAGCTATTGGCATTTGATAAGAAGGAGTGCCTTGAGCTGATGTTTCTAAAGGAGGAAAGCCATTTTGTATTGGCATCACAGGCATTTGCATAAACTCAGGAGGGGAGCTTGAGTTATTCATACCCGAGTTAAAAGGCATTATCGGCATTGAGCCTGTATTCATGGAATAAGGGATTGCTTCCCATATAAAAGGCTGTTGTTGGTAATTGTTAGCTATAACTGGAGGCCAGCAATCGATTATAGCGGGGGTATCTGCAACGGCTACCGTAATAGATATTGCAAGGAGGCTAGTTGCAAATAAAGGTTTTATAGCTATTCTCATTCTAGGAATCTCCTGATGAATTATTATTTATCACTTTCCGCCAACAGCAAAATCACGCCGTGCTGTTGCAATCGTTATAGTAAAGCCCGCTATAACGTCTAGAAAGGACATGAAGGTAAGGATTAAGAAAACAGAGTTTCCAGCCCAAGGAAATATCATCCATGAAACAAGAAAACCAACCAGTACAAAGGTAGACAAGGTATGATCAACAATAGAGATGCTTGAAGTACGTGTTGATTTAAACAGTTCAATATAGAGAGCAATAATACCCATTAGTATCATGATATCTCCCCATGTTGGTTTCCATACAGTTCCCGATGGAAGTTGTATATGAGCTGCAACGTAATAAAGTTTCTCGTGTGAAATACCTGCAATATGCATTATCCAATAGGATAATAAAAAAAGAGCAAAGAGAGGAACGAAGCTGAGTGCTTGAATCATAATATAAACCCATCCTTAGGCTGAATAAATATCTCCAGTATAATCTTTTCATCTTATTAATTCTCTACTTAAAGCGTAATATTCAATGAATTTATCACTCTTTTCTAGCAATCGGTCACATATTTGCTTGTTACTTGCCTAAAAAAACCTAAAAAAGATGATAACTACTCAGTTTGCACTCTATTTTGTGCGATCTCTGTGTTAGAAATACTCATTTATACTCATACACTCCGCCCTTTTTATGTTGAACTCGAATAAAAGAGATGTTGCTAAAAAGTAAGCTGTTTATGTTTTTATCGATTTGTTTAGATCATGTACATTTCGTGATTAATTTTACATCTTTATTTATCGCGGTAGAAATAAAGGGAGGAACGGAATTAATCGTATCTATCCGCTGATAAGAGGGAATTCACTAATTCTAAAATCACTTCATACTTTTAATCATGCTTAAGCGTTCCTGAACGTAAGTAAATGAGAAGTTCTAACTCTCCTTTACCTAAGCCAAAAGAAAGAAGACTTAACAAGATGCCATAATTTTGTTGTTCTTTCGAAGGATGCTCTATAGGGAGCTACTTAAAATACGCTAAATAATTGATTAAAAGAAGGAATGTATGATAAATAAAAATATAAAAACCTACAAATGGGCTTATTTGCCTGTAGTCTTGAGTTCAGTAGCAATTTTAGCGACTCAAGTAAGTGCTTCGCCTAAGCAATATGCTCCAGCGCAGCAAGTGAAGAACCTTAACTATAATTATGTTGGCAGTGGATCTAACGTTGGTGTGACGATTAATGATGAAGGTAATACGACCTTTGATGTTAATGCTGTACTGTCAGAAGACAAGGATAGTGTAACCAGTGGTGGCTTATGGGCTGGTGTAGATTTGAGTGGAGATGACTCAGGTGTTAAATCAGGTGGTGTACGTATAGATCATAATTGGGTCGTGCGTGATAAACAGGGAAAAGCAGATCATATTAATAAAATATACGGTGCTTTTGATAAGAATAAAGCAAAGCACTCAAAAGCAACGCTTGGTTTTGGACAAGAGCATGAGTCTGGTTTTTGGGAAGGTCATATCAGCAAAGGATTGAGCAGTAAAAAACAAATTACTGCTGCAACATCATCAACCCCTGCCGTTTCTGAAAAGGCTTATGACTACGGTGTTGGTGCAACGGTTGGTACGTTTATTGATGATGCAAATGTACGTGTTCGTGCAGGTGTTGACTACCAGTGGGGAGATGACCAAGGAGCAGGGGAAGATAAGGCTACATTATTAGCTATTTCAGCAGGCATAGAAAAATTCTTCCAAGGAACGCCTCATAGTATAGGACTCGATATCAGCACATCTCAAAAAGATGGCGGTTACAAATCTCAAGCAAATAAGGATAATGGTAGTGTACGTGGCAATCTAAGTTACCACTATGACTTTGGTGGAGCTAATGTATTCCAACCTGATAGACGCTATCGTCGTGTACGTGTAGAGATTCCAGGAAAGAAACGTGCTGCTCGTTATGCAAAGCGTCCTATCTACAAAAACAAAAAAATAAAAGTGCCTGTATATGGTAATAAGACCGTTAAAGTACCGTACAAGCAATTAGTCAAAAGTACTATGGAGTTGGAAGGACAAACCTTCTTTAAGCTAAATCGTGCCGATCTTATTCCATCTGCTCAAGCGCGTTTGAAGCAGATTGCAGCTCAAATTCGCAGAAACGGCTATAAAGGATCAATTCGTATTACAGGTAATACATGCAGTTTAGGTGATACACTTTATGATAAGCGTTTGTCTGAGAAGCGTGCAGCGGTAGTAAGAGATTTCTTAATTAAAGAAGGTTTTAATCCAAAGCACTTAATTGCTCGTGGTGTCGGTAAATCAAACCCTAAGTACCCTACAACACCAGATCAAGACTTTAAAAATCGCCGTGTTGATATCGAGTATGTTTCTGAGCGTTCTATTCAGAAAACAAGCTACCGCAACGTGAATAAGCGGGTTCGTACAGGTACTCGCACGATCAATAAAAAGGTTATTACAGGATACAAAAATGTAATGATCGATAAAGGCGCGCCAGGTACACCTCGCGTTGTCTGGAGAACAGAAGTCATACCAACAGCTCCAACATGGATTAAGCGCGCATTGCATAATAACATCAAGCATAATCGTGGTGTTGATACCTACTTAACAACAGCAGGAAATGGTAGTAGCACACCTACTCCGACTAATAAAACACCAACAGCAACGAATGATACCGCGACAGTTGCAGCAGGTGGTTCAGTCATGATCGATGCTATTAGTAATGATATTGATAATGAAGGTAATGGTATATCACTTGTGGCAGATGGCTTTACTCAAGGCGCACAAGGTGGAACAGTAACACTTGTTGATGGAAAGTTTGTTTACATGCCCGCAACAGGTTTTACAGGAACAGATACCTTTGATTACAGCATCGTTGATGCAAGTGGCGATACCGCAACAGCAACAGTAACCATCACAGTAACAGGTGGTACTACAGGTGGCACAGTAACTGCTCAGGATTTTTCTGCAACGATTGAAGCAGGTACTAATTACGTTGTTAATGTGTTAAACGGTGCAACAGGTGAAGGTGTAACACGTCAAAGCTTCACTCAAGGTAAAAATGGTACAGTAACAAAAGGACAGAATGCAGATACAGAACTGGTTTATACACCAAATGCAGGATTTACAGGGACTGACTCTTTCACTTATACCGTTGTTGATAAATATGGAAACACTGCAACAGCGACTGTTACCGTTATCGTAACAGCAGTTAGTACAGGTGGCGGTACGGATACTCCACAAGCTAACGATGATAGTGTAACCACAGGAATGGATGAATCTGTTTGGGTTTCAGTTATCAAGAATGATACGGATAATGAAGGTAAAGGCATTAAAGTAACCGCTATCACTCAGCCCGCTCACGGAACCGCAACGATAGATGGTGACGATGGTGTAGATTATCAACCTGATTCTGGCTTTACGGGCAAAGATACCTTTACTTATACGATTACTGATGCTAGCGGTGATATATCAACTGCAACTGTTACAGTGACTGTTGTAGATTATAATAACGGTAACGGTAACGGTAACGGTAACGGTAACGGTTGTTGTACCGCAGGAGTTCCTATCAGCATAGGTCAATCAGGAGATTCATTCTCTGTGCTAGCCGATGGCGATAGCCGTACCATTACACATGTTTCAAAAACAGCAGGTTATGTTGAGATAGATACAAGCGATCCAGCTAGGCATACTATTTACTTCGAGTCAGGTGGATATATCGGTAGAGCAACTGTTACGGTTACATTCTCTGATGGTAGTAGCAAGGATATATCAATCAATTGTATTGAAGATTAAGTTTGTTTTTATCACAAAATAGTCTTTTATAAAAAAATGCCACAACCATAATGTTGTGGCATTTTTTTATTTGGTTGATGTGATAGAGTAAAAAAAGAACCTAAGTTCAAAAGGGTGACGAAAACTTTTGCTAATAGTTACCGCTGATATTCTTTTAAAGAGTGACTGCGTAACATCAGTTAATATTTTCCAGCCGCTTTCATTCGTGCTAAACGTTGTTTAGCTAATACAGATGCTTTGGTATTAGGAAAGTATCGCGTTACATTTTCAAGTGCTCTACGAGCATAGACCCAATTTTTCAATTCATAAAAACTAAAGCCCAGTTTTATTGCTGCATCAGGTGCTTTTTCACTTTTTTTATAGGTTTGTAAAACTTTTACAAACTCATCAACGGCACCTTGATAATTTTTTTGGGAGTACATTGCTTCGCCGATCCAATATTGGGAATTAGCCGATAATGGGCTGTTAGGATGTTGTTTTATATAACGACGAAATGCTTGTATTGCAGCAGATGGATTTTGTTTTAGTAAAGCATATGCTTTTTGATACGCTCTCTTCTCATCTGGTGTAGCCGCACGTATTTTAATTGTTGGTTCCTTCACTTTAACTACTTCCGCTTTTCCAATAAGTTTAGCTTTAGGTTTTTCTGTTTTTACAGTGGGTTTGGCAGGTTGTTTGGCAATTACTGGTTTTTTTTCAGCTGGTTTAACAGGAGGCTTTGTTAGTACAGGCTTTTTTACGGGGGGGAGTTTAGTAGAAGTTGGTTTATTTGGAGCTGGTTGTTTTATAGGCGTTTTATTTGCCATTTGTATTTGTTTGGTTAAGGCATCTATACGATCATCTACATTCAAAAAGCCATCTTTTTGGGCTTTTTTTAGTTTTTCTATTTGGTGTTGCAGTTGTTCATTTTCACCGCGTAAAGTACGCATATCTCTGTTTAGTGCATCAATGCGTTGAAATAGCTCTAATAATGCCTCGCTATTATCTTTCGCTTGCAAAGGTAAGGTGCAGACAAAGCTTAAAATAACAAGAAGAAGGAAGTGGGGGTTAGGTATTATCATGTTGGGGAGCCTATAGTTTCGACAGTTAAGAATGAGCTTGCTAGGAAACTGTATAAAAGAGTTACTATCTGTAAGCAAGCCATACTTTATTAGGGGGGTGAGTAAGCTTTAAATATCTAGTACTTCAATAAATATGTATTTAAAGTAGGTGTGACACAAACAATCTACTTTTAAGAAGTGCTAGTACTCCAATCACCTTATATTGACGGATACAGAGCAAACCAAAGCGTTCAAGACAAGGCGTGGGTTGCAGACAATGGTTATAACCAATAACGCCGCATTGGACGCTTTGGCTCGCCCTGCGGGATCAATATAACGTACTTGGAGTACTAGGTAGTCCATGAAATAACTTCAACAGAAAAGTTATTTCATGCATACTCCTTTATCGATATTAGTACGTTAAGTAGTTGATTTCAACACGACGATTTTTACTCCAGGCGGCATCATTGTGAGAGGGCACAAGAGGTTTTTCTTCACCAAAGGCAACGGTTTCCATTTGTGAAGAATCAACGTTTTTAAAGGATAAATACTGGCGAACTGTCTGTGCTCTGCGCTCAGAGAGTGCGATATTATACTCACGAGAGCCACGTTCGTCTGCATGACCCTCTAAGCGAACCCGTATTTGAGGGTTGTTAGCGAGCAATTCAGCGTGAGCAGCCAATACTGCTTTGTACTTATCTAAAATTGTTGCTTGGTCATAATCAAAATAGATAATTCGTTGAGCTAAAATACTATTTGGATCATTAAGGTCAGCAGGTGTGTAACTTTTACTGTCCATTAGTTCATTAATTGCAGCCATTGAGTCGGGATCAATTGTATTCACTCTTGAATCGCCAGCTAGATCTTGTGAGCGTAAATCATCATTCGATATGGTTGATAAAGAGCCACCATTAGCATTTATTGCTCCACTAACACCGTTACCTCCACCACCACTTGTACTGACCATGGTTTGTACTGGTGTTTTAACAGAATTAGTATCTACTTTTTTCACCGCTTGTTGCTGTGAACAAGCAGATAGTATTAGTGCGCAAATAAACACGGGTAGAATACGGGGTAGTATGGATGCTGTATATTTCATTGTTTTCCTCATTGTTAGGTTCTCTATCATTTAGTTCTGTCTAAGTATGAATAGATTGTGCTTGTCTACTTAATTACATCAGAACCGTGTTTTTTAGCGAATATAAGGTGACCAAGCAGGTTCTCTAACATCACCTTCTGGAGCATATAATTCCTGTTTTGCTTTGCCATTATCGCTGACAACAACCAACTTGCCTTTGCCGCGAATCTGGGTAGCATAAGCAATCATTGTACCATTAGGTGCTAAAGCAGGAGACTCATCGTATTTTCCTGTCGAGATAATATCGGCTCCTGCTCCACCCATTTGCATTATAGCAATACGAAACTGACCACCAGTACGACGCACTAAAGCAATTTTATTGCCGACAATATCTGCTGCTGAGTTATATTTTCCTATAAATGTCATGCGTTTGGCTTTTCCACCATTAGCAGGGATTTTATAAAGTTGTGCTGTACCACCACGATTAGAGGTAAATATAATTTCTCGACCATCGCCACTCCAGGCAGGTTCAGTATCAATTGCACTATCATTTGTTAGGCGTTTAAGTCTACCATTAGCGATAGTTAGCACATAGATTTCTGAGTTGCCATCAACCGAAAGACTTAAGGCTAGGCGTGAGCCATCGCGTGACCATACAGGAGCACCATTAATCCCTTTTCTTCCCGAAACTAAGCGTTTTGCCCCCGTAAAAATATTTTGTATATAAATAGCTGATGTTCCACGTTCAAAAGAAACATAGGCAAGTTGTGATCCATTCGGTGACCAGCTAGGTGACATAATAGGTTGATCTGAGCTTAAGACAGTATGTGGGTTATGTCCATCGGAGTCTGAAACATAAAGCCTATAGGTCTTATTCGGGCGCTGACCTGTTGATGTGACGTAGGCTAAACGTGTATCAAAAGCCCCTTTTTTACGAGTGATACGTTCGAAAATTTTATCTGCTGCTTTATGCGCCATACGGCGACGGTTAGATACAACACCAATACGGTAACTGGCAACTCGAGAGCCATTAGCGGTATTGATTAATTCGATATCCAATCCTGCTGCGGTCACTCGTCCACGAACAAGATACTCTGCTCCAATTGCTTTTAAATCAGCAGGAGGGAGTGTACCTCCAAAGCCTGAAAGCTTACTTCCCTTACTGGCATCAATTAAAGTAAAGCGACCACTACGTTTTAAATCTGCTTCGATAATACTATTTGCTCCTCCCTCAATGGGGGCAATTAATATAGGAATACCATCATCAGAAGTTTTAGTAATATGCAGTCTTAATTCTGCTTGTACTGTGTTTGATAGCACCAATACCAGCATCAAGGATAGTAGCTTGTAAAGCCAAATTTTATTGTTTGTCATTATTTATTATCCATTGTGATTAGAAATTTACGATCTAAATCATTTCGACTAGGGCGTGGTAATGGTTCAGCGTCTTTATACGCTTGTTTGATCGAGTCACAAAAAGAGGTATCCCCATTACATGACACAATAATCACAGGACCCCGTATATAACCACTTGGCGATACCGTGATACGAATATCAGCAGACATACCACGTGTTCCAGGTGGTGGATTCCAGCGTCGTCGCACATGATTAACTATTTGTGCTCCCCAATTCGATTTTGCCTTTTTCTTTGCTACAGCAGAGGCTTTTTGTTTAGCTGCTTCCTCTTTCTTTTTTCTTGCTGCTTCAGCTTTTGCTTTCTTCTCTTTTTCTGCTTTCTCTTTCTTTTCTTTCTCCGCTTTTTCTTTCGCTAGTTTCGCTGCTTTTTTCTTTTTTTCAGCCGCCTCTTTTGCCTTCTTTGCATCTGCCTTTTTCTTTTCTTTTTCTAGACGCTTTTTTTCTTTCCACTTCTTTAGCGATTCTTCACGTATCTTTTTATCTCTGGCTTCTTTTTTCGCTTTTATTTCAGCTGCTTTTTTGGCAGCCTCTGCTTTTTTCTTATCTTCTAAGTCTTTTTTAGCCTTTTCTTCCGCCGCTTTTTTGGCTTCCTCAGCTTTCTTTTTCTCTTCTGCTTGTTTCTTCCGTTCTTTTTCTTCTTTTTCAGCTTTTTCTTTTTCCAGAAGCTTCTGCTTCTCTATGGCTTGTTTTTTCTTGAGTATTTTTTCCTTTTTAGCTTTCTCTTTAGCTTTTTTCTTAGCCAGCTCTTTTGCTTTTTTACGTTTCTTCTCCGCCTTTTTTTTT
>JALVDG010000288.1 GCA_027009095.1 Thiotrichaceae bacterium | reverse complement strand
ACTAAAGGCAAGTGCTAATAAAATTCTCAAAAAATTATCAACAAATAACTGGGGAAAAACCTCTATTGGCAACTTTATTGTTCCCGCCGAGCTAGATAAATCAGTACGTTGTTGGGATGCAAGCCGACCTCCTAAACCAGAGGATTTATTTCGTTCATTTTTTACCCGATGCTCTAATGAAGAAAATATTTTCTTATCTGAACAACTGAGTGTTGGCAATATAAATTATGAATATTTATGGTTAGATACCACTGAACTTAACCCAGCACGTTTTTATAGACGCTACGAAAAACTAAATAGCAGCGCGCTCGATAGTCAGGCCGGCAAACGTGATGTCACTAATTTTAGCTGCCATACTGACTTTGTAAATATTGCCAAGCAAGATTTCAAAACCACTATATGTCGTCGTGATTATATAAAATACAAAGGCTTAAGTGATATATTATTTACAACGGCATTAGTAGGTCATAAGAAAAAAGGGTTTATTTTCAATATGGATATCACAGGAACGGATGCCAAAGCTGCCCTCCAATTATTCAAAAATATGCTAGAGACATTCCAATGGCAGAAGTAATACTTGAAACTTTATCTCGTGGTCATCGCCAACATTACAAAATCACTCACTTTCCTACGACAATAGGACGAGCATTTGATAATGACATTATTCTCAGTGATTTATCTGTATCTCCACATCATTTGGAAATAAATCAAGATGAAAATGGCTATACACTTCGCAATATATCCGAAGAAAACGGTACATTGCTTAACAAACAAAAAATGGATAATTTAACCACTGCCATAGAACTCCCAACATTAATTCAGTTAGGTGATTTACAAGCTAGAATTTTATCGCATAAAACACCTGTTGAACCAACTAGAATTAAAGTACAACCTAAAGGATTATTCCGCCTATTAAATCATCCTGTTTGGGTTTCCAGCCTATTTTTATTCACATTAGTCGCCATTATTTTCGACCGCTATCAATCTATTCCTGTCGAAAAAAATTTTTTATTCTATGCGAATCAAATACTACCTACTTTATTCATTATTCTAGGTATAACTTTAGTCATTAGTGGCGTAAGTCGATTATCAACTCATCGTTGGGAAATATTATCGGCATTGGGTATTACCTCTTTGTTTTTCTTAATTCCACTTGCATTTGACTACCTTGGTCACTTTCTCGATTATTTTTTTACCTCCGATATTCCTGGCAATATACTTAAACATATTGCCCACTTCCTTGTATTACCTGCGCTTCTTATGTTTTATATGATGCGCGTACATTTAACAGCATGGCTACCTGCATTAGGTGTGGCTCTTTTAGTCAGCTCCCCTATTAGTGCTTACCACATAAATGATGCAATGGATCAATTATCTGCCTATTCAGAATTTTCTGCTTACCCACCCTATAATCAAACTTTAAGCTCTCTTGATATTCGTGCTGCAAAAACCATATCTTTAGATGAGTACTTTGAAAAGGTCGACAGCATATTGACAAAAAAAGCTCATGATATGCTAGAAGGACAAGAACAGGCTGAGCAAAAGTCGCAATCATCATCATTTAAAAACTGATTAGATCGATGTCAGAATTTGTAACTGCTCAGCTTGGACTCTATTTTGTTAGAGTTCAAGCTGAGTAGTTACCAGAATTTTAAATAAAGCCCAAGGATATCAATAAAATGCCAAATACAATCAACACGGCAGCAGAACAGCAAGATAAAAAAGGACGTGGATGCCTAGCGACACTTGGTCTTATGTTAGTAACGATTATTGTATCTGTAACCTTAACTACATGGCTAATTACTGTTTATTTATTCCCGAAAAATTTTGACCCTGTTAAGCTAAGCGCTAAAGAAGAAAGCACATTAGAATCTAAACTTAATCATTTTGGCTTTTATGGTCTTAGTAAAAAAAGTAGCAACAAACAAGATAACACAGTACTTATACCTGAAAAATATACAGAAAACCCTGAGAAACGTGATATTTCACTCTCTGAAAAAGAGCTCAATGCTCTATTAGCCAAAAATACCGATCTTGCCCAAAAGTTAGCGATTGATCTTTCTGATAACCTTGCCAGTGCAAAACTCATTATTCCTCTCGATCCTGATTTTCCCTTCTTAGGCGGAAAAACACTAAAAGCAAGTGCAGGTATAGAGCTAGCTTACTCATCATCAAGACCCATTGTTATTCTTAAAGGTGTGAGTGTCTGGGGAATACCTATCCCCAATGCTTGGCTTGGTAACTTAAAAAATGTTGATTTAGTCAAAGAATTTGGCGGCAATGAAGGATTTTGGAAATCATTTGCAGATGGTATCGAAAATATCCATGTTGCAGAAGGACAGTTAAAAATAAAACTAAAAGAGTAAACTGCTGTAGGGCAATCGCACTTAAATTAGTGGCTTGCAAAATCAACTACTTACAATTCACATAATTTTAAAATTCGTGAATTATATTTATTCGCAAAATTGCGAACCTTGTA
>JALVDG010000287.1 GCA_027009095.1 Thiotrichaceae bacterium | reverse complement strand
TTTCACTGCTGATCCATTCTCTCGGGCAAATGCTCGGCGCGGTTAGAATGGGAATTTTGGCTCCGCCTCGCTAACGCATCGGGCGGAGGGAAAAATATGTAATATTTTTCTATATTGCATAACATCAATGATTAATACAGAAACTTTACTGCAATGGCTGTGCCAAAATATTAAAAATAGTGAACGTTATTTTTTATCTATTTGAATTTAAAGTATTATTTTTTATATTTAGTATTTAATATTAAAAACAGCTAAACTCGATAACTAACCTTAAAATATCTAATAAGATAGATAAGTATCATTATGAATAATATTGTTATTGGAATGCTTGGTACAAGACTCGACCATGGTGGATTAGGTAATCGACGCTGGAGAAGATGGCGACCTAGTATTTCTATGCTGTACCAAGATGATTTTCAGGTTGATGAGTTTATCTTAATTCACCACCCTGCCGATGAGGAGCTCGCCCGTCTTACACTTAGCGATATGCAGGATATATCACCTAAGATAAAAGTGCGCTCGCATCTCGTCTATCATAAAGACCCTTGGGATTTTGAACAGGTTTATGCCGAACTGCATGATTTTGCGACCTCGCAAATATTTGATGCTGAGAATAATAATTACTACATCCACATCACAACGGGTACACACGTTGCACAAATTTGTCTCTATCTGCTAACTGAAGCCAATTATATTCCTGGCAAGTTAATCCAAACTTCTCCTGATAAAGATAACCCTAAAAAAGGTCGATACCAAATTATTGATCTTGATTTATCTTGCTATGATCAAATTGCATCGCGCTTTGCACACGAATCTCGCAAGGGCATTAGCTACTTAAAACAAGGTATTGACACCCGCAACAAAGCCTTTAACTGCTTAATTCAACAAGTCGAGCAAGTTTCTATCCGCTCTAGTGAGCCTATTTTACTCACAGGTCCAACAGGTGCAGGTAAATCCCGCCTTGCAAAACGAATTTATGAATTAAAAAAACAACGCCAACAAATGACGGGGCGATTAGTGGAAGTAAACTGCGCCACCCTACGCGGAGATAATGCCATGTCAACTTTATTTGGTCATGTAAAAGGAGCTTATACAGGCGCACTGAATGAGCGAGCAGGATTGCTGCGTGAAGCAGATTCAGGTTTATTGTTTTTAGATGAAATTGGTGAGCTAGGACAAGATGAGCAAGCTATGTTATTACGCGCCATTGAAGAAAAAATCTTTATGCCGCTTGGCTCAGATAAAGAAACTCAAAGCAATTTTCAACTCATTGCAGGGACTAATCGCAACCTCTTTGAGCAAGTGCAAAAGGGCAAATTCCGTGAAGACTTGCTCGCTAGAATCAATCTTTGGACTTATGAAATGCCCTCACTAAAAAATCGCATCGAAGATTTAGAACCAAATATTGAGTACGAACTAGAAAACTACACCCGCAAAGCCAATTACAAAGTCAGCTTCAATAAAGACGCTAGAGAGAGATATCTAAAGTTTGCCTACTCCGAACAAGCCCTGTGGCGTGCTAACTTTCGTGACTTAAACTCCAGCATAATCCGCATGGCAACACTTTCAAAAGGTGGACGAATTAATGAAGAGATAGTAAAAGGTGAAATTGAAAGACTAAGCCACGATTGGAAAAATTATCAAGAAGAAAATAACAAAAAAGATTCACAAAAACGTTTATATGATCTTTTAGGTGAGCAAGCGGTAGAGGAGCTAGATTTATTTGAGCGCATTCAGCTAGCCGAAGTGATTAATATTTGCCAACAAAGTAATAGCATGGCCGATGCTGGTCGCAAGTTATTTAATGTCAGCCGAAAAGCGAAGGCAAATAGCAATGATAGTCATCGAATACGACAGTATTTACAGAAATATGGCTTAGATTTTCAGGGTTTAAAAAAATAGAGCGATAAAGGCTCTCTAATTAAAATTCATTTTGAATGACTAAAAAGCTGAAGCTTTCACTCCTAAAATAATCCATCACAAATAAAACAGGCGTAGAACATTAATTGCTCTACGCCTTTTTTGCTTAAATTAAATGAAAGAGTTAAACCCTATTCATCATCATCTAAACCATTTAGCTCTAGCCACATGACATTGATAATACCAAATGAACTCGCTAATAATACACCTAATAACCATGCAAAATACCACATAGCTTATACCTCTCTTTAGTAAAGTGAATGATCATTGTTTTGAATATTTTTGACCGTTTGTGGCCCCCACATTTTGTTATAACACCAACTGGTGTATGACAAAATAATAGGTACAAAAATAATCGCAGCAAATAACGATACTTTAATCGTTAGCTCTGATCCTGTTGCATCCCACGCAGTAAAGCTGTGATTAGGATTAAGCGATGATGGCATGATAAACGGAAACATTGAGAATCCTGCGGTTAAAATAATACCTGCAACACTCACACATGAGTTTAAAAAAGCCATACCAGCTTTACCTGCTCTTGCTAACAAAGTGGCACCAAACGCTCCTAATAA
>JALVDG010000286.1 GCA_027009095.1 Thiotrichaceae bacterium | reverse complement strand
TAGCAGGTCGTGGTCCTATCCATATGGTGACGATGGAAGCATTCCAAGACCCACATCTGGAAGAAATTGGATGGCATAACTTCTTGGGTATGACAGTAGGTCAAGCAGTTCTTTGGGCTGCGACTGATGTTGATCCTAAATATGAAAATCCAGAACTAACAACTTCTGAGCCTTATGTTATGGGTTCACATGCAACAGGCTGTGGTGCATGGTGTTCAGGTCCTGAAGATGTCTCGCCTGATGAGTATTTCTGGGGCTATAACCGTATGACAACTATTGCTGGTTTATTTGGTGCTGGTGATGCGGTTGGTGGTACACCACATGCATTCTCTTCTGGTTCATTTACCGAAGGGCGTTTAGCAGCAAAAGCGGCTTGTAAGTACATCGATGATGGAAAAGCAGAAGGTATTGTCGTTTCTGATAGACAAATTGATGAGCGTAAAGAAGAAATCTATAAGCCACTAGAAACTTATACGGTTGGTCGTAACGAAATTGTTGCAGGTACAGTAAACCCTAACTACATTACTCCAAGACAAGGTCTTGATCGTCTACAGAAGTTAATGGACGAGTACTGCGGTGGTTTTGGTGTGAACTATATGACCAATGAAAAGCTTCTTCTTATTGGTCTTAAAAAGATGAAAATTTTTGAAGAAGATCTAGAGAAAGTTGCTGCTGAGAATATTCATGAGTTATTACGTGCATGGGAGCTAAAGCATCGTTTCCTTACTTCTGAAGCTGTATTCCAACATACTTTATTCCGCAAAGAAACTCGTTGGCCTGGTTACTACTATCGTGGTGATGCAATGAAGTTAGATGATGAGAATTGGCATGTATTAACCGTCTCACGTCGTGATCCTAAGACGGGCGCATACACGATGGAGAAAGCTCCTCTTTATCATTTAGTGGATGATAAAGAAGATTAATGAAAATAAAAGTTTTAAAGATTTTTATTTGAATTAGTAAAAAAGACCAACATATTAACGTTGGTCTTTTTTATTGTTTATTGAGCAATAATACTTAGGTATGTCTGATAGATACCCTTAATAATATTAAAGTAACTCTATTCGTTTTTAGCTAAACTTCCTTAAAGAGCTAATAGAGGTACCTTATAGTTTTATTAAATGGAGAATAATTAATGAATATTATTGATATGACGGATGAAGAAATTTTAGCGGTAGCAAATCCTTTTTGGGATGATCTTGTTAAATATTCTAATAATAAAAACTATGGTGGTTTCACACGTAATTTTTCATCTGCAATGAAGCTTGCTGCAAATGAAGTTGAAATAGGAAAACAGTTTGCAAAAAGTGAGTTGACGAAGAATTTAAGCAAAGAAAGAGAATACTTAGGGATGATTCGTCGGGGGGAACATGTAACGGTTCTTTATAAGCAAACGAATGATAAACTTGAAGGTGAGTGGTTGGGGCGATTAGTTCTTGGTTTTGAAAAGGAAAATGGTACTGGTCCTGAAAAAATAAAAATATTTGGTGCTACTATCTTTTAACATTTTAACACTGGCAATAGCAAATTTATTATGCAAAAAGAGATTATACAAGACAATAAATATGTCGAATTAATGTATAAAACCGTCGATAAAAAAACAGGCTCTATACTGACTCATATTGAATACCCATTGGGGTATGTTCATGGAGTGAGTGAGGCTCTTTCTAAAGAAGTTACAGCGGAGTTAGACGGAAGATCTGTAGGTGATATTATCGAGGTTCCAATTGATGGTAGAAAATTATTTGGTGATAGGGATGAATCATTAGTTTTTACTGATGCCATTGAGAATGTTCCGGAAGAATACCGGGAAATTGGTATAACAATAACAATGGAAAATGAAAAAGGTGAGCCCAAAAATTTTGTTGTAACAAGAATGGATGATAAAACATTAACTGTCGATGGAAATCATCCTTTATGTGGACGTGATATCATCTTTGTCCTTGAGGTAACTCTCGTTCGTGATGCAACAGATGAGGAAATTGCTATAGGAGGAAAAGCTGACCCTACTCTTGAAGAAATCCTTGAAAATGCGGAAGAGGATAAATAAAAATATAATCATAGCTAATAAACTAATAACTATTTCGTTATTAATAAATTAGGTATTTACCTACCTGCTGTTATTTTTTGCTATTAATAAATATTGCCCATAAAAAAATTTAGTTTGCAGTTTCTTTATTTATTGTTATGCTTTTGCGCTGTTTATGTAAAATATAATAAAATCAAAAGGCTATAGTGTACTTTAAAAATCTTTGGCTCACCTAGTACATCAATTAGATTTGATGGATGTAGCAGTTAGTCAGATCATTTTCTTAAGAAAAACTGAATATGCAAATCCCCATAATTACAATACAACGGGTTGTATTACTTCCTATTGTTATTTCATTGTTGTTATTAGCTATAGCGAGTGATCTTATCGCAGCCCCTCCAGTCAACTTTAACTCTCCTCTTGGCATTAATACAAATGAAGCACTAGAAAATGATGCTAGCCTACCATTTGTAGATTTATTCCGTCTGTCTCTACCCTTTGAAGAAGCACGTCCTTGGTTTACCAAAGGAAATGTAAAGTTTGATAAGAATGGCTGGCCTAAAGACTTGAATAACGGACAGGCAGGTACTCGTTTTATCAGTCAAATGCCACCTAATAATCTACCTGCTGGATTATACACAGTACGTTATGAGGGTGAAGGATATATCCGTTATGGTGCAAGTGCAAAAGTAGTCAAACGCTCAAAGGGGAAAGATTTAATCCGCTTTGTACCTATGAAAGATAAGCTGATTACCGCTACTTTATTTATTGAAAAAACCAATACTAAAAATTATTTACGCAATATTCGTATCCTTATGCCAGGCGGTATTTGTGTCGGTGATGTATTCAAACGTGTAAGTCATAAAAATGCCTGTCGGGGAAAACAGTATTTATCCTTTGCGGATCACTATCAGCAAATTATTTTTAATCCTGATTACTTAAATTTTATGAAGGATTTTAAAGTGGTGCGATTTATGAATATGAGCGGTGTAACTCGCAATAATATTCAATCATGGAAAGACCGTCCTACTTTGGACAAAGCAACATGGGGGGGGAAAGAAGGTACTCGAGGAGTTCCCTTAGAGATTATGGTGGAGCTAGCGAACCAGCTTAATATTGACCCTTGGTTTAATATTCCACATAAGGCTAATAGTGATTTTATTTACCGTTACGCAAAATATGTAAAAGAACATTTACGTCCGCATCTGAAAGTGTATCTCGAATATAGTAATGAAACATGGAATGATTTGTTTGTACCACAAGCGGAGCATATGAAACAGACAGGGGTGAGGTATCGTTTAGATAAAGACCGTCGAGTCGCAGGGGCAAAATATTACTCAATGAAAAGCGTTAATATTTTTAGACAATGGGAAGCTGTTTTTGGTGGTACTAAGCGCTTAGTGCGTGTTATGGGGGGTATGACCAGTGATTTAAAACTAACACAGATGCTATTAGGGTATAAAAATGCCTATAAATATGTTGATGCGTTAGCAATAGGACCCTATTTTCAAATTGAGCAAAAAGATATTAGAAAGATAAGAAGTGTGAATGATGTTTTTAAACGCTTGGTTGATCCCTCTAATCGATACTCCTTAGCGAATGTTTTAAAATTTGTACATCAGCAAGCTAATCTAACAAAGCGTTATGGTGTCGATTTAATCGCCTATGAAGGTGGTCAGCATCTCGTTGATTATAAAACACATTCACTAAAAGAAGGGGCAACGCCTTATCTTGTGCAAGCAAATAAGGATCCGCGTATGGCACGTTTGTATTATCGTTTACTAAGTGAGTGGAAAAAGGAGGGCGGAAAGTTATTTGTACTCTTCTCTGCACCTCGTAGTTATACATGGCATGGTAGTTGGGGAATTAAAGAATATATCACTCAAACAGCATCAAGAGCACCAAAATATAAAGCTGTGCTAGCATTTAACAGAGGTAACCCTTGTTGGTGGCAAGGCTGTACTTCCTCTTCGATAGTTCATCAAAAAAAGCCACTGAGTATTGCTAAGCATTTGGTCACAGGAACAAAAGCAGTTGCAGAAAAGCCAATCTCAATAAAAATTCCTTACACAATACAAGCACAAAGAAAATGGCAGTATACAAAATCAGTTAAAATAAAGAATCTAATTACAGGTGATGTCGATGATGCTAATGATATCTCCGCAGAGTGGCGTGCGAGTTGGGATGATGAGAATTTAAATATCTGGGTCAATGTCGTCGATGATAAATTGGTAGAAGACTCTAAAGAAGCATGGGGTGATGATTCTATTGAAATATATTTAGATTTAGATAATAGTCGTCGCAAATATTACGATGGTGTAAATGATATAAAACTATCGTTTCGTATAAAAGATAAGATGGCTTATTTAGATGGTCTAAAGTCAAAGACAATACTAAATGATATTCATTTTACGACAAAAAGGATGCCACGAGGATATGGTTTAGAACTCTCCATTCCATGGAAATCCTTTAATATAAAACCACGCAAAAATCAACGTATAGGGTTTGAAGTACAAATAAATGATGATGATACAGGCAAGCAACGCGATGGCAAAATAGCATGGAATGCTAAAGTAGATGAAGCATGGAAGAACCCCCGTATGTTTGGAGAAATCGTTTTATATGGGGGGAGAGGACGGCATTATTAAGTAATTGATGTCATACAGCCGCACAAAAAATGCGGGTGCGTAACATCAAAATATAACTATAAAATCTCTTTGTAACTAAAGACAAAGTGAGTTTTATGGTAACTATTATGAATCATACTTCTGTTTCGCAGGTATAACCCCGCGTACACCACCTCTAGGGTTTTCTACGTCTCCCGTGTAACGAGGCATCATATGGATGTGTATATGTGGTACTGATTGTCCTGCTGCTTTTCCAATATTTACACCAATATTATAAGCATCAGGATGGTACTTTTTATCAATGATTACTTTCATCTCATCAATAAGCTCAAAGATGGCATTTTTCTCTTCCTTTGTTGCATCAAAAAACTCTGCTATATGTCGGCGTGTCACAATAAGACAATGCCCAGGGCTAACTGGATTCGTATCAGTGAGTACATAAGCTAGATCGTTTTCTATTTCTCGACCGTCTTCGATAACGATGTCTTTTTTAGAGCATAAAGGACAGTTTGTATGATCGAACATTTATAAATTCCTATCGTGTTTTAGTTAAGGGTTAGTATGGTAATATGGAATGTATTTTGTACCAGTGATAAGTGATTTATTTTTATACTAAACGAATAGACTCTCCCCCCTCTATTACAATTAATCGCTCTTTATACAGGCTACTTAATGCCCGTTTATAGACTTTCTTGCTGACTTTAAATGTTTTATAAATGTCTTCGGGCTGGCTTTTATCTGAGAGGGTGGAGCTACCTTCATTGGCAATTAAATGGGTGATAATTGCTTTTTTTACTTTGTCTAAGGCATCATCCTTTTTATTTTCTTTTTCTAGTTGCAAGCAAAGGTCAATTTTTTTATCAGGACGGATTTTTTTGATATAGCCTGTCACCTTATCGCCTATTGATAAAGGCTGAAATACCTCGTTTGTGTAGATTAAACCTAAATGACTTTGGTTGATAACGGCTTTATAGGCTAGATCAGTTTGGCTACATATTAGTAAGTCTACTTCTTGGTTTTCTTTGTAGTAAAAAGAGCTTTCACTGAGGTGTTTATCTAAATATTCAGTTGCTACAATGCGGTTACTTCTCTCGTCTAAATAAAGGTAGACAACATAAGATTCACCTGCTCTAAAAGGGTGTTTTTGTTCATTATGTGGTACTAAGAGATCTTTTGGTAAACCCCAGTTCATAAATGCCCCCATCTTGTTAACAGAGACTGTTTTTAAATAGGCTGCTTCTTCAACCATTGCAAAAGGTGTGTCGGTGGTGGCAACGAGGCGGTCTTCAGAATCTAGGTAGATAAAGACTTCGATAACATCGTCAATCTTATGATCATCCGTCACATAACGTTTTGGCATTAATATCTCTCCCTGTTTACCACCATCGAGATAAATACCTTGGGGTAGACGCTTTACAATGCGTAAAACATTGGTTTGACCAATTCGTAACATATTGTTTACTCAATAATAGGGGAGTGGAGATATTAAACTATGAAATATGCTGATACAAAGCATATATATAACCTCAATTCGGAATAAAGAGTTTGTGGGAAGAGGTACGCCGTTTAAATTAAGCCATAAAAAGTGGGAAAAGATAAAATACTTGCCAAAACGATGACTTGCATAATAATAAAGGGTGTAACTCCCTTGTAAATATCAACCGTTCTTACTTCTGGTGGTGCTACGCCTTTAAGATAAAAAAGACTAAATCCGAAGGGTGGGGTAAGGAATGAGGTTTGTAAGTTCATGGCAATAAGAATGGCAAACCAGAGTAGACTTATGCCCAGCGTTTCTGCAATAGGCGCTAAAATAGGCACAACAATAAAGGCAATTTCTACAAAGTCGATAAAGAAACCAAGCACAAGTATAAAGAGCATAGAGAAGATTAAGAATCCCCATTTTTCACCAGGAAGCTGTAATAAGAACTCTTCAACAATAGTGTCTCCACCTGTGTAAACAAATGCCATCGAAAATGCCGTTGCACCCAATAGTATGGCAAATACCATTGCAGTGACTTTAACTGTTTCTTTGGCGCTATCGAGTAGGGCTTTAAATGAAAATTTATCATAAAGCATCGACAGTATAATGGCACCAATACCACCAAGTGCAGATGATTCTGTTGGGGTTGCAACACCTGCAAAAATTGATCCTAATACGATAACAATTAATAAAATAGGAGGTACGATAGCGATAAGAGCGCTAATGTATTGCTTTTTGAGTGAGCCATCATCGTTATTCATTGGGATAGCAGGAGCAGCATTTTTATTAATAATGGTGTAAATAATAACGTAAGCTATATAAACCCCTACAAGTATTATTCCGGGGAGAACAGCGGCTTTAAATAAGTCACCGACAGGTATGCCTAAGACATCGCCGAGAATAATTAAAATAATAGAAGGGGGAATAATCTGCCCTAGTGTTCCTGATGCACAAATAACACCGCAACTAAGCGGAATATTGTATTTGTATTTAAGCATCACAGGGAGCGATATAACCCCCATTGCAACAACACTAGCACCTACTACGCCTGTAGATGCCGCAAGTAGCGTGCCGATAATAATGGTAGAAATGGCAATACCGCCCGACATCCTTCCAAATAGTTTTCCCATTGATTCGAGTAACTGTTCTGCGAGCTTGGTTTTTTGCAGAATAATACCCATAAAGATAAATAAGGGGACTGCCATCAGTGTTGAGTTTTCCATAATGCTTTGTATGCGATATGGCATATAGGCAAAAATTTCGATACCTTCTGCATACACTCCAAAAATAAGTGCAACGCCTCCAAAGGTGAATGCAACAGGGAAGCCGTAGAGTAATAACAACAGGGCAACTCCAAACATTATTAAACCAATCATGCTGATTCTCCTGTGTTATTACTAGAGGACTTTGTACAGTCGCTATGAGTATTGCCATCTATGGCTCTGTTAAGTGATCTGAGCATAAAACCAAGACTGCTGATAATCACGAAAATAAAGGATAGGCTAATCATTGATTTTATAATCCAGCGATAAGGAAGTCCGCCAGGGTCGCCACTGCTTTCGCCTAAGGAATAAGATTCTTGTGCAAAACCAATGCCGTAGTAAGTGATAAGGATGGAAAAAGGAAGCAGGAAAAATAAAGTGCCCGTAATATCAATAAAGGCTTGTTTTTTAGGGCTAAGCTTTTCGTAGATGATATCGACACGAACATGGGCATTTTCTTTTAGTGTATAACTTATGCCTAAGAGAAATGAAGTTGCGTAAAGATGCCATTCAAGCTCTTGCATACCAATGGAAACATCATTAAATAAATAGCGCATAATGACATCGTAAAAGACATTAAAGAGTAAGCCGAGTAATAAAACAGCAGCGATAGTACCGATAATATTAGAAAATTTATTAATGATACATTCGAGTTTAATTCGCAAGGGCATAAGGCTTCCTTTGGCGTGGTGGGTATCTATATAAGTTTTAAACTGATATTACGCAGTTACCTTTAAAATATCAGTGAAGGTTTTCGTAGCCCGTTTAAATTTAGGTTCTTTTATTCTATTCCGTCACAGGGCTACGACTTACTTTCTTTTGCGTCACCAAAAGAAAGTAAGCAAAGAAAAGGCGACCCAGCTAACCGCTTACTCCTGCGCTTTACCCGAGAGAATGGGCAGTGAAAAAACTCGCTCCGTAAACTCCGTTCAAACACTTTCACTGCTGATCCATTCTCTCGGGCAAATGCTCGGCGTGGTTAGAATGGGGATCTTGGCTCCGCCTCGCTTACGCATCGGGCGGAGGAAAAAATATAAATATTTTTCCTATATTGCGTAACATCAGTTTTTAAATCTATCATAACAGTGTAATAAAAATATCGGTTTTGATAGATTTAAAGCCTCAAAAAATAATGGAGACATAACGTCTCCATTATTTTATTAACATTATCTAATAGCTACTTAAGCTTCTCCATAGTCTCGTAATAACTTTGGTCTGAAATTTTAGTCCATGCTCTCGCTTTCTTAAGATAAGCCGCTTGTGACTCAATAATTTCTTTCGCAAGTGGGTCAGATTTTGCACGCTCTGCTATTAACTCATCATTAGCATCTTTAAGTGCTTGTAAAACACTGGTAGGGAAAGATTTAACTTCAATTTTAGGGAAGTCTTTTTTCATAGTAGCCCAGTTTTTTGCACTTTCATCTGCGGATTGAACATACATATCATAAGCAGCGGTACGCATAGAGACACGTAGAATCTCTTTTATATCTGCTGGTAAACTATCCCATTTCTTTTTATTAAATAAGAACTGAAGCTCAGATCCTGGCTCATGCCAACCTGTGTAGTAGTAAGGTGCAATTTTATGAAAACCCATGCGTAAATCAAGAGAAGGACCTACCCACTCAAGTGCATCAATCGTGCCTTTTTCAAGTGCAGTATATAGCTCACCTGCGGGAATATTGGTTGGTTTGGCACCAACTTTAGCCATGATTTCCCCCGCAAAACCTGGAATACGCATTTTTAGACCTTTTAGGTCATCAATCGACTTGATTTCTTTTTGGAACCAGCCGCCCATTTGATTACCTGTGTTACCACCAGGGAAAGAGACAAGATTATGTGGTGCATAAACTTTCTCCATTAACTCCATACCACCACCATGATAGAACCAAGCATATTGCTCAACAGCGGTCATTCCAAATGGCATAGAGGTAAAGAATAAGGTATTAGGTACTTTGCCTTTCCAATAATAAGAGCCTGAATGCCCCATGTCATATTGACCTGCTTTCACCATATCAAAGATGCCGAGAGGGGCTTTATGTTTATTCTTTGAGTCGATAGTGATTTTAATACGACCAT
>JALVDG010000285.1 GCA_027009095.1 Thiotrichaceae bacterium | reverse complement strand
CACGCCCGAAGACATGAGTGCTATCGAAAAACGTATGCAAGAAATCATCAAACAAGATATCCCTGTTGAACGAAGCGTGATGACACGCGATAAGGCAATTACTTTTTTCAAAGAAATGGGAGAAGCTTATAAAGCCGAAATTATTGAAAGCATCCCTGACGACCAAGACCTATCACTCTATCGTCAAGGCGATTTTATTGATCTTTGCCGTGGTCCTCATGTACCCAGCACTGGTAAAATTCCAGCCGTTAAGCTAACAAAACTGGCAGGTGCCTATTGGCGTGGTGACTCAAACAACGAAATGCTACAGCGTATTTACGGCACAGCTTGGGGCAATAAAAAAGAACTGAAAGCATATATCCGCCGTATTGAAGAGGCTGAGAAGCGTGACCATCGTAAAATTGCACGCAAACTAGACTTATTTCATATTCAAGAAGAGGCACCAGGACAAGTATTTTGGCATGCTAAAGGTTGGACTATTTATCAAACTATCGCACAATATATGCGCGAGCAACAACGTTTACGTGACTATCAAGAAATTAACACACCAGAATTAGTTGATTTTTCTTTATGGGAACGCTCAGGTCATGCCGCTAAATATAGCGATGATATGTTCTCACTCGAAAGTGATGGCAGAGAATTTGCGTTAAAACCTATGAACTGCCCTTGTCATGTGCAAGTATTTAATCAAGGGCTAAAAAGTTACCGTGACTTACCCATGCGTATCGCAGAATTTGGCTCTTGTCATCGTAATGAAATGTCGGGCGCACTACATGGCTTAATGCGTGTACGTGGCTTTGTACAAGACGATGGGCATATCTTCTGTACTGAAGATCAAATTCAATCAGAAGTAGCTGACTTTATTGACTTCTTGCATGATGTTTACAAAGACTTTGGCTTTAATGATGTTATTTACCGCTTATCAACACGCCCTGAAAACCGTGTAGGCAGCGAAGAAAACTGGGACAAAGCAGAAAAAGCCTTGGCAGATGCGCTTGATTCTCAAAAGCTTGAATGGGAAGAACTTCCTGGGGAAGGTGCTTTTTACGGTCCTAAAATTGAGTTCTCACTAAAAGACTGTATCGGACGTATTTGGCAACTTGGTACAATCCAAGTCGATTTCTCTATGCCTGAACGATTAGATGCACAATATGTTGCAGAAGATGGCTCACGTCAAATACCTGTTATGTTACATCGTGCAATACTTGGCTCATTTGAACGCTTTATTGGAATTTTGATAGAACATCATGAAGGTCGCTTCCCACTTTGGCTATCTCCAGAACAGGCAGTTATCATGAATATTACCGATAAACAGGTCGATTTTGCCAAAGATGTTGTAAAAAGATTGAAAAAAGCTGGAGTTCGTGCAGTATCAGACTTGAGAAATGAAAAAATAGGCTTTAAAATTCGTGAACATACTTTACAGAGAATCCCCTATTTACTTGTAATTGGAGATAGAGAAGTAAAAGCTGACTCTGTTGCAGTACGCACACGAGAAGGTGAAGATTTAGGTACTTTAAGTGTAACTGAGTTTATTGAAACTATCTGTCAAAAGACAGCCGCTTATGAATAGACCATTATTATTCGTATATTTGTAACTGCTCAAATTTTCTTTGTAGTTATAACTCGAAATAGCAGCTCAAGCATTAGTAGTTACACGAAATAATGCTCTAAATAATACCTTAACATTAAGAAACTTATTTATATTTTAAATTTGCTTTGGAGGAAACAAGGCATCGCTCGACATCAGAAAAAAAATCGCATTAATGAAGATATTAAACTAAGCAAAGTACGTCTTATTGATGCAGCAGGTGAAAATAAAGGTGTTACATCTTTTCGAGATGCTCTCGCTGAAGCTAAATCACTAAACCTAGATTTAGTTGAAATTGTACCGAATGCAGAGCCACCTGTTTGTCGTATCATGGACTATGGCAAGTTTAGATTTGAATCGAGTAAGCAAAAAGGGGCTTCTAAAAAGAAGCAGAAAAAAACCCAACTCAAAGAAATCAAAATGCGCCCAGCTACTGACGTTGGCGATTACAAGATCAAACTAAAAAAGTTGAAAGAGTTTCTTGAAAATGGTGATAAAACCAAAGTAACTATTCGCTTTCGCGGTCGTGAAATGGCTCATCGCGAATTAGGGATGAAAATGCTTAAACGTGTTGAAAAAGACTTGGAAGAATTAGGTGCAGTGGAGCAATTTCCAAAAATGGAGGGTCGCCAAATGATTATGGTTTTAGGTCCTATCAAAAAACAAAAAGCTTAGGCACTTACACAAAATTAATCTGACCATATTGTCCTCCGTTTTCTGATCTTCTTGATATTGTTTTGGTCGCACAGCTCACTAACTGTACTCCCATCTCAATGTCTTGGATATCAAAAAACAGGAAGTAACGTCTTTTAATATTCGTGAATTTTATTTATTCTCAAAATTGCGAGCCTTGTAACTTGCTGATTTTAAAATGTTCATTAAAGTCAACTAAATTTAAGTGCGATTGCCCTAATGTTTCG
>JALVDG010000284.1 GCA_027009095.1 Thiotrichaceae bacterium | reverse complement strand
TTGCGCGTAAGAAGTCAAACGGGTGTATTAGTCCCTATGTCGGAAGTCGTTAGCGTAAAGGAAGGCGTGCGTGAACACTCCATTAATCATAAAGACCTACTGCCTGTTGTTTATGTCCTCGCAGATATGGCAGGTAAAACCGACAGCCCGCTTTATGGCATGTTTGATATTTTTGGCAAAGTAAACGACAAACCCGTTAGTGTTTACAATAAAACGGTCGATCAATATTTGATTAATCAACCTGATGACCCCTATTTTTACAGCATAAAATGGGATGGAGAATGGCAAATCACCTATGAAACATTCCGCGATATGGGTATCGCTTATGCAGTGGGTATGATTATGATTTTCTTATTAATCGTCGCACAGTTCCGCTCATATATGGTGCCATTGGTTATTATGTCGCCTATACCATTAACCATTATCGGCGTGATGCCAGGTCATGCCTTATTGGGCGCACAATTTACTGCAACATCGATGATAGGCATGATTGCTTTAGCGGGAATCATCGTACGCAACTCTATTCTGTTGGTTGATTTTATTAATGAGCAGATAAAATCAGGTGTTGAGTTAAAAGAAGCGATTATCAACTCAAGTGCGGTGCGTGCTATGCCGATTATTCTTACTGCGGTAGCCGCGATGGTGGGAGCCTTCTTTATTATTGATGATCCCATCTTCGGAGGTCTAGCTATATCGCTTATTTTTGGTATTTTAGTATCAACTGTATTGACCTTGGTTATTATCCCATTGTTCTATTACATGTACATTCGCAATCGTTTACATTTAGTTATAAATGATTAATAAATAAGGAACAATTAGCTCTCTTTAACAAGCCACTTCAAGACGGGGTAATTCATATTTAGCTGATTTGTTCCGTCTTAAACTTGTTGGAGTACTAACAATAAGGAGTCCTGCTGAGGAAAGCCATTACCCCTCAAGGCTTCGTTAAATTGTATTAACTTGCAATAGCCCATAAACAAACATACATTACTTCTAATAAACTAAAGTTAGTATCAAGACTATGATGACAAAAAAGCAACTAGCTACAATCGTTTTACTTAGCACATTAAGTGGATCTGTGTTTTCTGAAACGCTTTCTCAGGTTTATCAGCATGCTCGCAGTAATGATGCTCAACTAAAAGCATCCGAGTCTGCTTTTTTAGCCATGCAAGAAAAGAAGCCACAAGCCCTTTCTGCGCTAAAGCCTCAAGTTAGTCTAAATGCTAATGGTACTTACTCGACACAATTCACCAGTAGAATGGCGCGTCAAGCAGATGGCGGAGCCGCTTTTTTAAATTTTGGTTACACGCTTAATCTTACCCAACCACTGTATCGTAAAAATATTAGTGTCCAAATCGATCAAGCCAATGCTTCGGCACTACAGGCACAAGCCTCCTTAGTAGCAGAGCAACAAAATCTTATTATGCGGGTTGCTGATGCCTATATCTCCTATTTAAAAGCAAAGGATAATGCAAAATTTGCCAAGCTAGAAACCAGCTCGATTCTACGTCAATTTAATCAAGTTAAAGCTTATTTTGATGCAGGACGCTCAGCCATTACCGATGTTAAAGAAGCACAGGCTCGTTACGATTTATCGCGAGCGCAAGAAGTTAATACCATACAACAAGTCAATATTGCCAGAGAAAACCTTAAAGCTATTACAGGTCGTTACTATCACGACCTTATCGGCTCAGTAGGCAATGTCTCTAAACTAACTCCAAAACCAAATAATATTGCTACATGGACAAAAGCAGCTGTTATCAATAGTATGGCAGTAAGAATTGCCGAGTATGCTGTTGTCTTAGCACAAAGTAATATAGATCTTGCTCGTGCCAGCAAAAGCCCTACCGTTGATTTATTTGCACGCCATTCGGGTAGCAGCACACATGGCGAGGCAGCATTCGATCAAGACAAATTCGACGCTGCTGTTGGCATACAAATAAATATACCGCTATACACAGGCGGAAATACTGCTTCACGGATACGCGAAGCACGTCACCTATTGCAACAAGCTCGCTATAAGCTAGAAGCACAAAAACGCTTGGTGATTCAACAAACACGTACAGCCTATCTTTCTACCGTCTCAGGCTTAGCTCGAGTTAACGCCCTGCGACAAGCACTTATTTCCAATCAAATTGCCGCCAAAGCAACCCGCACGGGCTTTGAAGTAGGTACTCGAACAGCCGTCGATGTCTTAGTCTCATTACGCGAAACCTTCCGCGCACAGAAAGACTATTCAAATGCACGCTACGACTTTTTATTAAGCACCTTAAAACTAAAGCAAGCCGCAGGAATTTTAAGACCTAAAGATATAGATACACTATCTAATCTTTTAGTTCGCCCTACTGCCTCTTCTGCACAGGTGACTAAATATTGATTATAGACATTAAAAAGCTGATTGCCTTATGCATTCCCACGCTGGAGCAATGGGAACGAGGGAACTCGAACAAAATAGAGTACAATCTGAGCAGTTACTGATTATGCTGAGTAGTTACGAAATAAGTAGGCTATCAGGATAG
>JALVDG010000283.1 GCA_027009095.1 Thiotrichaceae bacterium | reverse complement strand
ATGGGCAATATTTTAAGTAATATTACTCAAAGTTATTAAGCCGAAAAACTATACCCTTTAGCCCTTTTGTATAGATGTTATTCATTTATTTGTTTCTAATTGCCCTATATTAATAATTTATTACTCTAGCCATGCTGTATTCATCAATATAGCGAGGTTAATGTGCTAAGTATGTTGTTGATACAGAGGTGTTGGATACTAAATAATGATTAAACTAAACTTATTAAATGTCACATTATTCTGTATTCTGTTTTTAACAGCTTGTGGAGGGGGGAGCACGCAAACAGTAGCGAGTAACAACAATAAAGCAAAACAAAAGATAGTCTCTGGTGTTGCTCAAAAAGGTCCTGCTATTGAAGGTGGAACTATTGTAATTTACGAATTAAATTCAAAAGCAGAGCGAACAGGACGAAAATTTCGTACTACAACGACAGGTAAACAAGGTCTATTTGCCTTAAAAATTCCTGCTACTTGGAAAGTTGCCATTGAAGTCGTTTTTTCTGGTCGGTATTTTAATGAAAAAACGGCAGTAAGCTCAACAGATATCGCTAATTTATCTACTATTGTATTATTGAGAGATAATTCTCAAGTATTCGCTAATATTAATATTATTAGCACAATGGTCGCTGCTAGAGTTCGCTCTATATTAAAAACAACGAACTTATCACTGCAACAGGCTATTCTCTCTGCCTCTAAGTCCATTGAAAATATCACAGGAATACCAGCGAAACGTGTTAGTACTATTGATATAACAAGAGATGTTTTTGTTCAAGATAGTGCAACAAGTTTATTTCTATCAGGCATTATTGTTGATCTTGCCGAACAATATCAGAAACCAATACAACAACTTATTGACCAGCTAGTCAGTAACTTTGCGGTTGATGGTCGGCTTTCAGGTCTAGCAGAAGTTTGGGATATGCGTATTAAGGACTTAGCCTTACATCGTGAAAAGAGTTATATGGAAGGCTATTCATCTCATCTTGCACGTTATATGGGGAATGGTCATCGAGTACCGCAAGCGACAGCATTACCAGATAGGGTGACATTTACTTCTCGTCCGACTGCCGAATTAGAAAGTTTTTTATTAGTCTCTCCTGGAGAGAAAGTCACCTTAGATGGTAGTAAAAGCAAAGCTTATAACGGTAAGCCAATCTCATATACATGGTTTCAAACCGATGATGGCAATGAAAGACCTAAATTGGAACAACGTTTTACCTCTAAACCCAGCTTTATAGCACCTAACAAAACAAATATTCGCATGCAATTCACCATGATCGTTAAAGATGGTGATATGACCGACAGTAAAACAATTATTGTTACGACAGCAAAACTTCGTCCTTTAATTACAGATTTTACAGGGGAAGATAAAGAAGGAAATAAGGTTGAAAATACGATTTTTGTTGATGAGAATAAAGAAGTTACTTTTCAATTAGAAATAGACAATCCTGTAGGAGGTGAAATTAAGCATCATCTCATAGCCTCACCTTCTCACGGAAAAGTCTCATTTTCAGAAATAGGCTCGGGTAAGTCAGAAACGTTAAATATTAGTTATAAACACGATGGCTCAGAAACGAGAGCAGATGCTTTTGAGATTGAAGCTGTCGATAAACATGGAAATAAAGATAATATTCGTATTAATGTCATAATTTTCCCTGTAAACAATCCTCCTGTTGCTAAAGATGACACTTTTAGAATAACTATCGGTGATAGTTTAAATGGAAATGTCCTTAGTGATAATAACCATGGTGCTGATTTTGATATTGAAGGAGATAAGTTAACGGTTAGTTTGTTAACAGAGGCTAAAAAGGGAACAGTGAGTCTGCAACAAGATGGAAGTTTCACGTATACGCTTAATACTACAAATATTAATATTACAGAAGAAATTCAAGATTCATTTACGTATAAACTATCTGATAATAATGGTGCAAGCTCAAGTGCAACTGTTTTCATTATAGCAACACCTGCCGAAAACAATCCTCCTAATGCAAGTGATGATTTTGTCACTACACCTAAAAACATCCCTGTTGCCATTGATGTCTTAAATAATGACTCCGATCCAGACAATGATTCATTAACGATAAAAAGCATTATCACCCTTCCATCTAACGGAAAAGCAGTTATTAATGGTGATTTGATAATATACACACCAAATACACAGTTTTCAGGTAATGATTACTTTAGCTATGTTATAAATGATGGTCGATTGGGTGAAGCGACAGCAACTGTTACGATAAACGTGAGCAATACACCTCCTATTGCGATAGAGGATTCTGTAAGTACCCCTAAAAATACCCCTATTACAATCAATATACTAAATAATGATTATGACCCAGATAATGACCCTTTAACCTTAAAAAGTATTAACTCTCAAGCAACTAATGGAAACGCAGTTATTGATGGTAACTCAATAATATACACCCCTAATACACAGTTTTCTGGTGTCGATAGATTTACTTACATTATAAATGATGAACAATTTGCTGAAGCCAGTGCCACTGTTACTATAAATGTTGTAAATACC
>JALVDG010000282.1 GCA_027009095.1 Thiotrichaceae bacterium | reverse complement strand
CGTCCGCCAGCCTCGGGTGGACCATCCATAACAACAGAGTGTCCACTTGCCGATTCGCCAACAAAGCTCATATTATCAAGCCATTTTACTCGTGATTTCATATAGTACCTTTTTATTTATTTACTTGGTGACTGCTCAGGTTGCGTCCTATTTTGTTCGAGTACAAGCTGAGTAGTTATCTTAGTTTTTGTTCGATAGAGTCCATTAATAAACCCGCAATATTAGCAGAGTATATGGTATCTAGCTCACGTATACAGGTTGGGCTAGTGACATTAATCTCTGTAAGATAATCTCCAATCACATCCAAACCTACGAACATCAAGCCCATCTTTTTTAATACAGGAGCGACTTTCGCGCAAATTTCTAAGTCTCTTTTACTTAATGCGACACCTTTGTAGGTACCACCAGCTGCAAGGTTAGCTCTACCTTCTCCTTTTGCGGGTAAACGTGCTAGTGCATAGGGGAAAGGCTCGCCATTAATAAGTAAAATACGTTTATCACCATTAACATACTCTGGGAGAAAACGTTGAGCCATTACTGTTTGTTGACCATTATTGGTAATCGCTTCTAGAATAACATTACGATTGCTATCCCCCTCCCTTATCTGAAAAATCATCGAGCCACCCATACCATCAAGCGGTTTGACTACAATGTTCTTATGCTTTTTATGGAATAACTTAATACGCTCCATATCGCGACTAACCAATGTTTCGGGAGAGCAATCAGGGAATAGAGCGGTAAAGAGTTTTTCATTTGCTGAGCGGATACTAGCAGGGCGGTTAACAATTAATGTGCCTTGTGTTTCAGCAAGTTCTAACAAATAGGTGCTATAAATATACTCCATGTCAAAGGGAGGGTCTTTACGCATTAAGGAGCAATCAAGTAGATGTAACGCTTGAGTTGTCTCGTCAACTGCCTCAAACCAATCTTGAGGATCATCTTTGACGGTGATTTGTTTCATTTGCGCAGAAACTATTCCGTCTTCGACAAATAAATCATGTTGCTGCATATAAAAAAGTTGCCAACCTCGACGTTGAGCTTCAAGCATCATCGCAAAGGTGCTGTCTTTTTTGATTTTAATTGATTCAATAGGATCCATAATGATCCCTAGCTTGAGAATTTTTTTCATTTATTAGTATCCGCGTTTAAGGAGGGATTAGGGTGTATGTAAGTACCTGCACAAAGTTAATCTAATCATTTAGTCCCTGTTTTCTGATCTTCTTCGTTATTGCTTTGCTCACATAGCCCACTATGCTCCGTTGCAATGCCTTGAATATCAAAAAACAGGAAACTAAATTTTGTTTGGGTACTTAAGAATGAGGGAGTGAAAATTCAACTAATCCTCAATTTGATACCCAGTATTAGCTAAAGTATAAAGAGCAGTGCAGTATTATTCTAATAATTGCTGCATTATTGTTAAGTTGTTTGGAGGAGGTGGGGGAATAATAGGCAAAAAAAAGGCGAACTTAAAGTTCGCCCAAAGTTGCGAGGGAGCTGGTTTAAGTTAAGTAAGGTACTGAATTTAACCGCTTAACTTAGAATATCTATCTACTTTCTTAACGTTCTATTAATATACAATAAGTTTTTTAAAATAGCTATATTAATTTTAATAATGTCAAATAATTCTCCGTAAAGGCGTGGAATTTTCCGACAAGCAGTTGCTGTTGAAAGAATATTACTGATTGCACTCCTCAAATATTCTTTTATTGCACGTAGCACAGATTGATTTATCTAAATGATTATAAATACGATGAATGCCTTTTGATTTTGTATCAAAAAAGTGATCATTTCCAATTTGCTTAATAAAGTGTGATTTAGCGGCAAACTCATAAACCGATGGTTTTAAGCCAACAAAATATATACCACCGCCTTGTTTTTGTAAGCGCTTATTTTCTGATACAAGCATCTCTGTTCCTGCAAGATCGATAAAGTTAATACCACTTGCCTCAATAAGAATGTGATTTATATTCTCTTTCTCACTAATATTTGTAATACGCTTTTGTATATGGTTGATAGAGCCAAAATAAATAGACATATCAACGCGTATGATTTTTATTTGAGGACATTCTTTCATGGGCTTTTCATCGATATTGATAAATTTACGATGAGTACTTCGTGGGCTAGTATCGATAGAAAGAGAAGGAATACTTGGTGTTGATGTTTTTGCTAAAAACAATATAAGCGATAAAAGAACGCCCATATAAATTGCAAACTCTAACTCAAGAAATAAAGTAGCAAAGAAAGTCGTTAGTAGAATGGCTGATTCTGATTTGCTAAAGGAGAGTGTTTGTTTTATATGATGAGTATCGATCAAATTGTACGCAACAAGAAGAATAACGCCACCCATTGCGGCGATAGGTAGATAAGCGGTTAGTGGTGCAATAAGTAATACGATAATAACAAGAAAAATAGCGGCAAAAATAGCAGAAAGAGGTGTTTTTGCACCTGCCTCATAGTTAACACCTGAGCGCGTAAATGACCCCGATCCTGCATAACTTGAGAAAAAGCTACCTACCATATTAGA
>JALVDG010000281.1 GCA_027009095.1 Thiotrichaceae bacterium | reverse complement strand
AAAGGCAGTAAAAAGACACTAATCCACTCAAACAGGTTGTGTTGTTTAGATGTTTTTTTATAACGTTCACGGTTATCTGAATAAGTTGTACTCATTTCACCGAGTTGATCAACGATTCTTTGTTTATTATTTCGATAATTAAGGAGAGATTCTTTAGCATCAATAAGTTCAGGGAGCCAAGATTCATCAATATTCATTGACTCTAGTGCTACCTTTTTTTCTTTGTAGTTTGGTGTAAGTGCCTTTAAAGATGCTACTTCTTTTTCTCGATCTACAATAAGTTCATCACTTATTTTTCCATAATCACCAATTCCTGCCATTTGTTTAATACTATTACTATCAGCATCTGGTGCGGTCAGTTCTCGTTGCACCATACAAAATGAATCAACAAAAGTATGGTAATCGTAGCCTAATAAATCATTGATGATTTGTTCGCTATCGGCTATAGAGTCAGTTAGCAGATGATCATCTGACAAGCGTACAATATGGATAGAACTATGTGAGTTGTCATTGATTGTTCGAGTAATTTTAAAATACTCACCTGCCTTACTTTCTTTAATAATGAGAGTAACGCTCATTTCTTTTTCGTTCCAACGAATGAGACGTTTGGCATTTTTTTTATTATTTAAAAAAGTACGACCAAATAAGGCAAAGCAAACAGCTTCACCTATACTTGTCTTTCCAGATTCATTTTTCCCTCCTACTTTAATAACTCCTTGCTCAGGAATATCATCGATAGATAATGTGGGATATTTTTTAAAGTTTGTTAGCTGTAAAGAATGGATAAGCATTATTGACCACCTGCTTTTTTTAATTCGGTGGAATGATCTAATTTTTCAAGGATGGTACGAATGGAGGCTTCGTATATTTCGAGATCAAGTTCAGGATCTTGTTCAACTTGTTGGATAAGATCATCTTTGCAAAATTTTACAAATTTTAGGCTTGCTCCTTGATAGTCATTTTCCTTTAACCAACGTAATTCTATTTTAGCTGACATCCTGTACTCCTACAGATAGTGAAGTAATGTTATTTGTAACTACCAGCTTACACGCTATTTTTCCCAATTTTTACGGTAATAGTGCTATTTATACTGATAAACTCCGTTCTTTTGTCTTGATCTCGAATAAAACAGAGTATAGCCTTGGGTAGTCACAGCTATTATTTGAAATTTAAGCACATTTTAAATATAGCTGAAACAAGCACTTAAATCAGGTATTTTAAAGTTTTAGAATGAATTTTAAGCATATTATGAATGGAAGGATAATTAGCACAGCATATGGTAGGGACAATTACAGGGAGCATTGTTGCTAATATTAATCGATGCTTAAGGGTTAACGATTAATTTTGTGCGGATAGTTAAAATAAGGGAAATAAAACAAGACCTGTATATTATTTACCCTTTCATTACATTAAAAAATTCTTCATTTGTCATTGTTCCTTGTAGGCGCTCAAATAAGAATTCCATGCCTTCAACTTCATCCATAGGGTGGATAAATTTACGTAATACCCAGAGTGATTGTAATTCATCTTCACTTACCAATAAATCTTCACGACGAGTACCTGAGCGATTAATATTTATCGCAGGGAAAACACGTTTTTCAGCAATGCGTCTATCAAGGTGGATTTCTGAATTACCTGTACCTTTGAATTCTTCGTAGATAACTTCATCCATTTTAGAGCCAGTATCAATTAGGGCTGTTGCTAGAATGGTTAAGCTACCCCCTTCTTCAATATTGCGAGCAGCACCAAAAAAGCGTTTAGGACGATGCAAGGCGTTTGCATCAACGCCACCTGTTAACACTTTTCCTGATGATGGTACAACAGTATTATAAGCACGTGCTAAACGTGTAATTGAGTCGAGCAAAATAATAACATCTTGCTTGTGCTCCACAAGTCTTTTAGCTTTTTCAATAACCATTTCAGCCACTTGGACATGACGTGTTGCTGGCTCATCAAAGGTTGATGATACCACTTCACCACGTACCATACGTGACATCTCGGTTACTTCCTCTGGGCGTTCATCGATCAATAAAACAATTAAATAAGAGTCAGGATGATTGGTTGCGATACTTTGAGCAATATTCTGCAACATCATTGTCTTGCCCGCTTTAGGTGGTGCAATAATAAGACCACGCTGACCTTTACCTAAGGGCGCAACAATATCAATAACACGGGCAGTAATATCTTCAGTGCTACCATTACCACGTTCCATACGCATTCGTTCATCAGGATGTAATGGGGTTAGGTTTTCAAACAAGATTTTATTGCGTGCATTATCAGGTGCTTCAAGATTGATTGAATCAACTTTTAATAAGGCAAAATAACGCTCATTATCTCGAGGTGTACGAATTTTACCTGCGACTGTATCACCTGTTCGTAAGCCAAAGCGACGTATTTGACTGGGTGATACATAAATATCATCAGCACCAGCAACATAGTTACTATCTGCTGAGCGTAAGAAGCCGAAACCATCTTGGAGAATTTCTAAAGTACCATCACCATATATATCTTCCCCCTTTTTTGCTAATGCTTTGAGAATGGCAAAAATAACATCTTGCTTACGGGAGCGAGACATACCTTTTACGCCAGCATCTTTCGCAATGTCTAAAATTTCAGAAGGGGATTTGTTTTTAAGTTCAGTAAGGTTCATTAGATTGGATTTTTACGTGATTGGGTAATGTAGTTAAAACAATAAATAGAAATAGTCCAAAAGGGGGGGTTAAAATTTTGATATTTGAAAATTCATCGTCAGAAATGACAGGATGAAAGCGTCTACGAATTAGAATTTTAAGCTCTAGCAGTGACGATTTTGGGGTTAAGATAGCACGCAGCTTTACAATAGTCCAGAAGAGGATTGGACTATTGTAAAACCAGTCAATAACACTTAAAAATTAAGAGGGAAAGAATAGAAGTCAAATATCTTATCCCCTGTTATCTGCATTCAAGTCACAGGCTCGGGTACTATATGTTTTGATCTAAAAATGCGGTTAGTTGTGACTTATTTACAGCACCAACCTTTGTTGCTTCTATTTCACCATTTTTAAACAGCATTAAAGTAGGAATGCCTCTGATACCATATTTAGGCGGAGTATCAGGGTTTTCATCAATATTCAATTTTGCAATAACAACTTTGTCGCCATATTCTGTAGCAATTTCTTCCAAGGTAGGAGCAATTGACTTACAAGGACCGCACCATTCTGCCCAGTAGTCGACTAAAACAGGCATTTTATTATTGATAACATCTGCCTCAAAGGAAGCATCACTTAATTCAACTATACTCACGATCACTTTTCTCCATCAAATAAATTAAATATCTAAAAAAATTGCTACCTAGTTACTCCAACCACGTTATATTGACGGATACAGTGCGGTTGGAGTACTAGAGCATTGTGTCAAACAGCTAAAAATCAAGCATCCAAAACAAAGAGATGCTGGAAAGGAAATTATTGTGTATATAACCATCAGTCTAATAGATCAAGCAGCCCAATTACTTTATGGAACTTCTCTATTATGGGCTAGGTCATTACTAACAAAGAATCTCTTAAACAATGATGCATGTATTACTACTATTTTAGATTCAAAATAACAGCTCAGATTGTACTCTATTTTATTCGAATTCAAGGTAAAAAAGTGAAGTTTATCTGTATAAATAAGCACTATTAAAACCGAAATTGGGCAAAATGTAATATGAGCTAAGTAGTTACGATTCAAATACCATAAATATAATCTCTACAGGGAGAATAAAAATATGCTTTCAATAAAAAAGCTTATGCTAACACTTAGCACAACAGTTTTACTCTTAAGTCAAGCAGCCTTTGCTTTACCACAAGCTTTAACCGCTAATTATAGTGTGCATAAAGGTTCTTTGTATTTAGGTGATATGAAATCTACTTTGCGATATGCAGGTAATCAGTATCATTACTATAAAAATACACAAGCAAAGGGTTTAGCTGCACTGATCACTAAAGCTGTTATCAAAGAAAATGTTGATGGGGTATTTCGGGGTGATGCACTGACTCCAACTAAATATTATTTTTTACAGTCAACACGAAAAAAATCACGTATTGAAAATACTCGTTTTACGCCTACTAATGCGATAGGTACTTATAAAAATGATAAATTTAATGTGAAACTTCCGAAAGGAACATTAGACAGAGCTTCTTTAGAACTAGCCTTGGCAAATGACATCAGCAAAAAGAAAGCTGTTTTGAGTTACAATGTTTTGGAGCGTGGAAAATTAAAAAAGTATCATTTTAAACGTCTGGGAGAAGAGCAACTTTCTACCTCAAGCGGGAAGTTTACCACTACGAAAGTCAGTGTATTACGTTCGGGAAATAAACGATCTACCACATTTTGGTTAGCCAAGGAGTTAGGTTATATGCCTGTAAAAATAGTACATAAAGAAAAAAATGATGTGATTACGACGCTTATAAAAAACTACCAAAGTCACTAGTACTCCAACAATGAAAACAATTGGCTTAATCGGTGGAATGAGTTGGGAATCAACTGCAAGTTATTACCGTTTGATCAATGAATCAGTGAAAAAAAGGTTAGGTGGATTACACTCAGCCAAGCTATGCCTTTATAGTGTCAATTTTGCAGAGATAGAAGCGTACCAGCACGCAGGTGACTGGGATAAAACCGCCAGTATGCTTATTAATGCAGCGCAAAGCCTCGAAAAAGCAGGGGCGATGTGTATTTTAATTTGTACCAATACAATGCACATTGTTGCCCCGCAAGTACAGGCATCAATCGATATTCCTGTATTACATATTGCCGATGCAACCGCCAACAATATCCAACAACAGGGTATTGATACGATTGCTTTACTTGGTACGGCTTACACAATGGAGAAGGATTTTTATAAAGGGCGATTAATTAATAATTATCAACTTCAAGTGATCACCCCAAATGCTAATGACCGCCAGATAGTGCATAAAATAATCTATGATGAGCTATGTTTAGGGAATATTAAAGATGCTTCTCGTCAAGAGTATCTACGCATTATTAATAATCTTATTGGTCAAGGTGCTCAAGGTATTATTCTTGGTTGTACAGAAATAGCGTTATTAGTTAAGCCTCAAGACACCTCTATTGCCTTATTTGATACAACCGAAATACACGCCCTCTCGGCGGTTGACTGGGCGCTAGCGTAGCGTTTTAATTTTGACAAATAACAAAATAAAGCATGGCGGTAACCTGCGTGAAGCCGCTAAACAGTACAATATTCCTTTGGAAAACTGGATTGATTTATCAACAGGAATTACCCCTCGCCCTTGGCGAGTCTCTAAAATTCCCTCTTATGTATGGCAACGCTTACCAGAATCTGATGATGATTTATTAGCAGTAGCACAAGCCTATTATGCCTGTGATGACTTACTCCCGATAGCAGGGTCTCAAATTGCTATCCAATCCCTACCTTATTGTCGAAAACGCTCTCGTGTTGCCATTGTTAGCCCTTGTTATGCAGAACATCCTTATTGGTGGCAAAAAGCAGGGCATGAGGTTTTATTCATATCCGCAGATGATGTTGAACAATATTTACCCTCTGTCGATGTGTTACTACTCATTAACCCTAATAATCCTGACACTCATTTCTGGACAGTAGATACTTTACAACAATGGTATCAGCAATTATCAGCTCATAATGGTTGGCTTATTGTTGATGAAGCTTTTATGGACAGTACATCCGAGCGTAGTTTATTAAACCATTATCGACACATGCCTAGGGGCTTAGTTGTCTTACGCTCAATTGGTAAATTTTTTGGTTTAGCAGGAATAAGGCTAGGATTTATTGCTGCTGCCTCGAATATTTTACAAAAAATTGAAGCGATGCAAGGACCTTGGGCAGTCTCCCACCCTGCCCGTTACTTAGGTCAGCAGGCACTTTCTGATCAAAAATGGCAAGAAAACAATAGGAAATTTTTAAGAGAACAAAGTAAAAAACTACATATATTACTCTCTCGATATTTTAAAGACGTTGATACATGCCACTATTTTTGCTTCCTACGACATCATCAATCCATCGATATAAAACATCAGTTAGCAAAAAAAGGGATCTGGATACGATATTTTGAAGATTTCAATGCAATTCGTTTTGGTTTACCTGCAAATAGCAAAGAATTTCAACGATTAGATGATTGTTTTTCGATCATTTTTAGATAAATAGCAGATAATTTACATTAATAATACGATTTAATCCTTTGAATTATTTATATACGTTTTATCAGAATAATTGATAATTATTCTTCCATTAGTAAATAAGTATATGCTAACATGCGCGAATTATTAACTACCCCTTATTATTTAAGGGATCACTAAACTATATGAACATTCAACTCTCTTTAAAATTAATGATACTACTAAGCTTCATTGCTATGAACATCATTACAAATACTAGCTTTGCAACACCTAATAGAAATCATCACAATAAATCTATCAACTCAACCATCCGAGGTGAAGTGGCTAAAATACAAAGACAGTTAAAGAAAATTGAAAAAAAACGCCATATAGCATCTCGCTCTCGGTCTGCAAAATTCAAGTCAAAAAGCCTTAAAAATCATACTAATGTATTAAAAGTAACGGCAACAGCTTATACATCTCACGTTGCACAAACAGACAGTACCCCTAATATTGCCGCTTGGGGCGATAAATTACGTCCTGGAATAAAAGCTATAGCAGTATCTCGCGACTTACTTAAAATCTACGGCTTAAAACATGGTACAAAAGTCCGCATCAAAGGGCTTTCTGGTGAATATATGGTGCTAGATAAAATGAATAAACGCTGGAGAAAGAAGATAGACATCTATATGGGCAAAGACTTGAAAAAGGCTTACAAATGGGGGCGTCGCAAAGTAGAACTGCGCTGGAGTTTGTAACAGCAACTCGTATCCAGACCTTCAACAATCAAATAAGCCAAACAGTTATTTCATGCACACTCCTAAGTGTTAAGGTATTATATTTAAGAAACGTGTACGAATTTCATGCACGTTTCTTAACGACACAGTTATAGGAGCTACCAATGGTAGAGTTGTATGAAAAATTGGGCCTTTTTTATATTGGACAAGACGTTGATAAAAAATCGCTAGATACCACTGATGCGCTAACACTACTAAAAAATAAAAATTTCACAACACATGCGGCTATTATCGGCATGACAGGTAGTGGTAAAACAGGATTAGGTGTTGGTTTAATCGAAGAGGCAGCTATTGATAATATCCCCTCTATTATTATTGACCCTAAAGGGGATATGGGCAATCTCTGCCTAACTGATCCTAGTTTTTCTCCTGAGGCTTTTCAACCGTGGGTAACGGATGAAGCGCACTCAAAAGAGCAAGACCCTGCAACTTACGCTGAAAAAATATCATCTATGTGGAAAGATGGCATTGAGCGTTCTCATCAAACCGTTGAGCGTGTGGCAAAATTTGATGCTGTCGAAAAAACCATCTACACACCTGGCAGTAGTGCAGGCGTAAGCCTTAATGTTCTTAGTTCTTTAGATGCACCGCCTAGTCAAATAATGGAGGATAGTGACTCTTTCTCCTCTTATATAAAAACGACGGTTAGTAGTTTATTAGCTTTAATAGGGGTTGATGCTGACCCTGTTGAATCAAAAGAATATATTCTTTTAGCTCAGCTTATTACTAAGTCATGGATGGTGGGAGAAAACCTTAGCCTAGAAGATTTAATAGGTCGTGTTATTAGCCCTCCTTTTAAGAAAATAGGTGTACTGCCATTAGAAGGTTTTTACCCTCAAGCAGAACGCTTCAAACTTGCTACTAAATTTAACTCAGTCATTGCCTCTCCAACCTTTAGTGCATGGTTAAAAGGGGATGATTTAGACATTCAAAAACTACTGTATGATGATAATGGCAAGGCAAAAATCTCCATTTTCTCTATCTCACATCTTAGTGATGATGAGCGCATGTTCTTTGTCACCATTTTATTAAATAAATACATCGCATGGATGCGCCGCCAAAGTGGAACATCCGCACTCAAAACAATTCTTTATATGGATGAAATTTTTGGTTTCTTCCCTCCGACTAAAAATCCTCCCAGCAAAGAGCCGATGCTATTAATGCTCAAGCAGGCGCGTGCCTTTGGTGTGGGTATTATTTTAAGCACACAAAACCCTGTTGACCTCGACTATAAAGGCTTATCAAATATTGGCACATGGTTTATTGGGCGATTGCAAACCACGCAAGATATAAATCGTGTCATTGATGGCTTAGGTGGAAAAGTTGGCTCTAACTTTGATAAGAAAGAAATTCAAACCTTATTAGCTAATCTCAAAAAGCGCACCTTCTTTCTTAAAAGCGCGCATTTAGATGATATTCGTTTATTCGGCACGCGCTGGGTGATGAGTTATCTTAAAGGCCCCTTAAAGAAAAATGAAATATCCACTTTAATGGCGGAGCAAAAAGCACAATTAAAGGCAGCAGAAGCGGATAAACCACAGGCTCTGATGCAAGCGGTTGATGGCTATGAAAACTATGCGACTTTGGATAACTCCATTCCACAATATTACGACCTTGATTTAACCGAGCAACATCGCTATCAGCCTAGCTTAGTCGCAAAAGCCTCTTTGCATTTCTTTAATCAAACACGTGGAATTGACGAGCAAGAAGAACATTGTATTAGCTTATCACTCAATAATGATGACAGAACCTTAGACTGGGATCATAGCGAGAAAGATGACATCGAACATTGTTTAAACGAACTTGTTGCACAAGCACCCAGCACGGCGAAGTATGCTCCTGTACCTGAGTTTGTTGCTACGGATAAATCGTTGAAAAAATCTATCGCTAGTTTAAAAGCTTGGTTGTATCAAAACTATCGTATGAACCTCTATCGTTCAAAATCACCCAAATTAGAGTCCACACCTTATGAATCACTTGCTGACTTTAAAGTAAGACTAAAAGACCTTCTGGATGATAAAAAAGAAATAGAGATCGAAAAACTACAAGAGCGATATGCGAAAAAAGAAAAGGTACTTTTAGATCGACTATCACGAGCAGAAGAGCGGGTAGAAAAAGAAAAATCTGACTCATCAGGCTCTTTAGTTTCAGCGGGTATTGCGGTATTAGGTGCATTATTTGGACGTACATCCAGTGCTAAAGTAGGGCGTGCCATTAGCCGAGGGACTCGTGTACTAAAAGAACGCGGAGATGTTAGTCGCGCAGAAGAACGTGTTAAAGCAATTAATGATGATATTCAAGCACTAGCAGAAGAGCTAGAAGATAAGATTGATGCGATGACAGACAAATACGATATTGATCTTATTAAGATAGAAGAGTTTGCGATAAAACTACGGAAAACAGATATTGTTATTGATGAAATGGCGGTTGTTTGGCAACCATCAATTATTTAGTAGTTGTTTCTTAAAAACTGATATTACGCAATTAAGAAAAATATTGCATATTTTTCCCTCCGTCCGATGCGATAGCGAGGCGGAGCAAAAACTCCCATTCTAACCGCGCCGAGCATTTGCCCGAGAGAATGGATCAGCAGTGAAAGTGTTTGAGCGGAGTTTACGGAGCGAGTTTTTTCACTGCCCATTCTCTCGGGTAAAGCGCAGGAGTAAGCGGTT
>JALVDG010000280.1 GCA_027009095.1 Thiotrichaceae bacterium | reverse complement strand
GGTTTTGGTTTTATCAATATATGCCAGCACTCCAGTGCTATAGGGCGTAGTATTCTCAGCGCCTTTGCCTTGCATACACTCAGGAATTTTATCGACAGAAGAACGAAAATACTCACGTAGACTATCGTCAATATTATTGCTATCAATAGGCGTATGCTGACTATTATCACTGCAGATTTCGCAAAAGCAATCTGCCGCTTTTTTACTATCAATATAACTGCCCATGCCATCAGCAAGTGCCAATAAAATATAATCTTCTTGCCTGAGTATCGCACAAGCATCTTGATTTTCTTTGCGATCGCCAATATCGCTAATGTAGTGATAATTTATATTCATTGCTTTATAAGTGTAGTACCCAAGCAGAATTAATCTAATAAAATTTTATTTCTCGTAAAGTTGCGATAAAAGCATGGTTTCTATAACAATTAAAGGAACTAAGCACTATTTATTAAAACTAAAAATACAAGACTTCACATTGTATGAAACTATAAAAATCAAATATATAAAGGCAGAGACATGATATTTAGAAAGACCTTGTTTATTATTTTATCACTTACTATGAGTGCTTCTGTCTATGCCATTCCGCCACCTGATGCATTGATTTCTGTATGGCAATCCACTCTACAACTGCTAGGTCTTATTTCTGTTTTTTTAGTGGGATTTTATTATTCGCTACGCCAATATTTATCGGCTTGGAAAAAACCAATTATTGCCTTAGCTCTTATTTCTGTTACAGGTATCGGTGCTTATAGCTATTTAAACCCAAAAATATCTAAAGCGACACCAAACCAAACAGTAAATAATACTAAGAATTCAAATATTCCAACACCTCCCAATACAAGGAAAACACCTCAACTTATTCCAGCAGAAAATCTTAGTCTTGATGAGGTAATTGCTCGTGAACCTGATATACCAACACGAGAATGGAAATTAGAAACGTATAAAGAAATGCTAGGGGAGATGGCATCTGCAAGAAAAGCAAGCAATCTTCCGAGTATAACGATGGTGAATATTCCCTCTTTTACACCACAAAACTTAAATCGAAACCTGATTAAGTCACCAGATCAGCTATTCTTATTGGATGTACGTGCGGCTTACGAACGTAAGAATTTCTCTTTAAACCATCATGCTGCGGTTCATTATGGTGATCTAATCCACAGTGTTTTACCTAAAAAGCTGTCGCAACAATTACCGAAAAATAAGTTGATTGTTGTACTTTGTCACTCAGGTTTACGTGGGTATATTGCAGCTAATTTATTACGACAATTAGGCTATAAAAAGGTCGCTTTTTTACAAGGTGGCTTAGCAGCATGGAGTCAGCAGGGACTTCCATTTAATGGCAAGGAAGATTACTCAACAGGCTTTTCACATTATCCTGTTTTTAATGAACAAAAAGTGCGTAAAGAGAAAGGCTTATTAAAAATAGCCATTGATCCAGACAATGCTGGTATTAAAAATATTCCTCATTTAATCCATCTCCCTTTTGAGGTTGCAACTAGCCAAGAGATTAATAAGTATGTACAACAGTCGAAAAAGACACCTATTTTAATTGTCTGCAAAAGCTATGGTGGCTGTTTTCATGTGAATAATTTTGGCTATCTTATTGAACAAGCAGGAGGTAGGGTTGCGGGTGTTTTCGATACCACTGGGCAATTTGTAATTCCACCTGTTATAGAGCAGAATCCGTGACTTCACTACAGCAGTGCTCATTAAACCTAAGGCTTATGTATAAATGAGCACTTTTAACGCAGAAATCGGGCAAAATAGAGTTCAAGCTGAGTTATTACCCCAAATAATCGTATAACTCGATGTTCAAGTTTTTAGTAATTGACATACTTGAATGAAATCTGCTGATATACAGAATCTGATTATTTAAAATCAACAAGTTACACATTTGTTTCTCACAAAGAAAATAATCTGTTTTTTTAAATTCATAACAAAGTAGTATTTTAATAATAGGATAAATCATTTAATTTCAATTATTTATCCTGTCAAGTACAAGCTTAATTAAAAACTTGAGCATCGAGTATTAAGTAATTCTGTTAGCTTCTCTCTCTAGTTCCCACGCTCTAGCATGGGAACTCATATCAAACGCTCCAGCGTCAACTAATATCACAAGTAAATAAATAATTCCTCATAGTGTGAAACACCCCGTTGGTTGTGGACTGTAAATTCTATAACAGCTTTTTCCATTAAATTTTTCTATTTCTTTTGCTTACGAGTGCTTAGGGGGAAACGCCATAGGGAGTAGAGAATCCTTGACGCAGGAGCGTCAGGTATGAATTCCCACGCTGGAGCGTGGGAACTAGAGAACTAGAAGAAAAGTCTTTAAAACAGCCCTCCTAGTGCATCTTTCAATTTATTTTTCACTTCGTCTTCGAGTTTCTTTTTAATATCTTCTGTTACATTGTCCGTTGCTTCTTTTGCTTTATCACCTGCTGCACTTTTTAATTTATCGTTTAACGTGTTTTGCAATTTATCTTGTTCAGCTTTTAACTTATCTTGTAGTAGTTTTTTAGCTTTAGCTTGTTCATTCTCT
>JALVDG010000279.1 GCA_027009095.1 Thiotrichaceae bacterium | reverse complement strand
TTTTCTTTCTGCGGCACTCATCATACTTCGTCGTTGCTGAAGTTGAGAGCGCAGTGTATTTTTATCAATTGAATGGGGCATTTCTCAACTATATTTGTAAGCATAAAAAAAGCCAGCAATATTTGCTGACTTTTAAGTTTATTACTTATGATTCAAATTCAAGGCAAAAGGGCGGAGTTTATTGGTATAATGAGCACTTTTAACGCAGAAATCGGGCTGCAAGCTGAGTTTAACCATAACGTCGTCTCTTACTTGAACGCTTTTTCTTGCTTGCAACACGTAATCGTTTTCCTACTTTGACTCGTGAAGAGCGTAGTCTGTTTAGGCGCATGATACTTTTTACTGTTGTACCATGACGCAATGCAATTCTATATAAAGTTTCACCTGGTCGAACACGATGTGTAATGATTCCTCTATTGCGTTTAGATTTTTTATATGACTTTGAATAACGTTTTTTGCTATATCTTGTTGCATAACGATAGCCAGAATCTCGTAAGCTTGGCATTTTTTGAATAATATTCTGTAAACGCCCCGCATAACGTACAGGTAAAATAACACGTTTTGATAATCGTGGCGTTGTAATACCATGTAAATAGCTTGGGTTTAGACTCGTTAAAGTATGAGATGGCAACCCTGCATGATAGGCTACTTTACGCAAATCAATCACTTTATTTACACGAATAGGTACTAAAGACGCTCTGCTTGTTGCGACAGGCAGGCGTAGACCATAACGTCCTGGATTGCGGATAATTTCCTTATATGCTAATAAACGTGGTACATATTCACGTGTTTCTTTTGGTAAACGTAAATTCCAATAGTCAGTTGGACGACCTTTACGACGATTTTCGCGAATAGCACGAGCTACACGACCTTCGCCTGCATTATAGGCGGCAAGTGCTAAAAACCAATCACCACGAAACTCTCTATGAAGTTTTTGTAGATAATCTAATGCCGCACGTGTTGCCTCAAAAGAATCCATGCGACCATCATATCCGCGTGTTTGTTTTAGCCCGTATAAACGTCCTGTTGAGGGAATAAACTGCCACATACCAGCTGCAGCCGCATGAGAGCGAGCTGTATTTACATAGGCACTCTCAACAAAAGGTAAGAGTGCCAATTCCGTCGGCATACGACGGCGTTCTAGCTCAGCAACCACCATAAATAAATAATTAGCAGCACGATTAGAAATACGTTCTAATCGAGCCCGATCACTGGCGTAGTGCCTAATAAATTTTCGAACAGAATAGCGGTGGGTATGATCTCCCATTTGTTGACCACGATTAATACGTTGCCACATATTAGAATATCTAGGTGGTGTTTTATAGCGTGATTTTTGCTGGGTCTGTGGTCTTGAATAACGCTGAGATCTTTGCCATTTTTGTTTTTTCTTAACATTTGCTACGGGATGATAAGCTGCTTTAATAATAGCGGGTCTTGGAGTAGGGCGAGAAGTAACAGAATCTTGTGTTAGCCCCAGCAGTTTAGCTGCTTTTTCAAGATCACTGGTGATATTTTTCTGCCGATGTTTCACTCTACGAGTATGGTGATAAGCGGCTTTTATGGGCTTTGATGTCCGCGTAAGATGGTAAGCAGCTCTTTGGAATTCTACATCTCCCATTTCACTTTGGTAGGCTGTTGCAGGTTGCTTTATATTATTTGCACTGCTGCAACCTGAAAGAACCGAAATAGCTAATCCTGCAGATATTGCAATACTTAGCTTTCTTTGATGGTACATATTTTAACCCCAAATATCGTTGATTTTTGTTGTTTTTATTGAAGGCTTAGCAAAGGCAATCTGTTTATTTTAGTTATGCCCTGGCTACTGTTAAAATACTAGGGCATCAACTGATTTTTAAGAGAGTAGGCAATGAGTTATTCATCGCTACATCAAATAAAAAGACAATGAATAAAGATGCCCTTTAATTTAAACCATGTTATTTTTATTGTTAGAGATTATTTAAATGGTCTAAAGTTAGTTTTTATTGTTGACGCATTTTATGGGAAGTTCATTGAATATAAGCTGAACTGTTTCAACCCTTTATCATGAAACTATGCGGACACTCTGAGATAAAAGAAATCTGAGAAATTTGTACCTATTTTATTAGTTCGACGAATACTTGCACAGTCTCTAATTATGTTAATGCTATTTATTTTAAGGAAGAAGGAGTACATACGATGTATGTTGAAAATAATACAATGAAAGAGTGTGCTTCATGGTATGAAAGCCTTGCAGGGCAACATACTTTGTCTCATTTAGATGAATATATTTCTGAATATTTGACCTCTATTTTTGGTTACTACAGTTTAAGTATAGGAGTACTGAGTGATCGAGATGAGTTTTTAAAAAATTCACGTATCTCGGCGGGGTTCTCTATAGGTGTTCATAACAGTCATAATGATTTAGTCGCAAAACCAGAGTATTTACCTATAGCTGCAGACAATATTGACTTGGTAATTGCTAGCCATGTGCTTGAATGCTCGAAAAATCCACATCAAGTTTTACGCGAGATTGATCGAGTATTAGTACCAGAAGGGCATTGCATTTT
>JALVDG010000278.1 GCA_027009095.1 Thiotrichaceae bacterium | reverse complement strand
CATTTTGGGCAAGTCAATTAGGAAAAAACATACTTTCAGCTCGGCAAATATCGACACGAGGGGGAAATTTATCCCTAGAAATAAAAAATGATCGCGTTGCTATATCGGGAACCGCTATTACCATTTTAAAAGGTCAACTCACATGAATACATCACACTACAATCCTTTTGCTGAACGTATAAATAATGTAACCCCATCTTTTATTAGAGAAATCCTTCAAGTTACTAAACAAAGTGATGTCATTTCATTTGCTGGTGGACTGCCTAATGAGCAACTTTTTCCTATCGAGCAGCTCAAAAAATCAAGCCAAAAGGTCTTTGAAAATTATGGTAGCCAACTTTTACAATACAGCAACACAGAAGGGGATCTGCAATTAAGACAATGGATAGCTAAGCGATATAAACGTCAAAATTTACATATTAATGTGGAAGATATTCTAATAAGCAATGGTTCACAGCAGGCATTAGATTTATTAGGTAAGGTGTTCATCAATAAAAATGATCCTATTATTGTGGAAAACCCAGGTTATTTAGGTGCTTTGCAAGCCTTTCGTCTTTATCAAGCTAAGTTTTTAGGCGTTGATATTCATGATAATGGTATGGATATAACCCAGCTACAACAAACACTCTCATCAAATAAAGCCAAATTAATTTATGCCGTGCCTAATTTTCAGAATCCTACGGGCATCTCTTATAGCGAAGAAAACAGGCAAGCGATTGCTTTAGAAGTTGCAAAAACAGAAAGCTATCTTATTCAAGATGATCCTTATGGTGAACTACGTTTTAGTGGTGAGCAAAAAAGTAATTTTATGAGTTTATTACCTCAACAAACCATTTTACTTGGCTCTTTCTCAAAAACGATTGCACCTGCATTTCGTTTAGGTTGGATTGTCGCACCACAAGAGATTATGAAAAAGCTAGTCATTGCCAAACAAGCAGCTGATTTACATAGCAACTCATTCTCCCAAGCTATTTTATATCAATACCTACAAGACAATAATATAGATGAACACCTTAAAAAGCTAAACCACTACTATGGTCAGCAGAAAAACATAATGGAAACAGCTATTAAACAATACTTCCCGCAGAATACAAAACTAACCAACCCTGAAGGTGGATTATTTTTATGGTGCAGTTTAGATAAAAAAATATCTACTCTGGAGTTATTCAAAACAGCTATTAAACACAATATAGCCTTTGTTCCAGGAGAGTCGTTTTATACAGGGAAGATTGAAAAGAACACAATGAGACTTAACTATTCGGGAGCAGACTCATTTGCTATAGAAAAGGGAATTAAAGATTTGGCTAAAATTATCAAGACGAAGAGCAACTGACACAAATAGAAAGTAGCGTTATAAACTGACACTAATTGGGACTTAGTGACACATAAACTCATCAAATATTCTGACATAAAAGAAGAGAACAAAAGAGTCATAAATATTAATAAATGGCTATCTATCAACGTTTATGATGTGAGTAATAACGAACTTCAAAAGTTGGCATCATCATTGCAATATTATAATCAGCTAGCGAGGTAAACAACAGAAAAAAAGATTTACCAGCAAGCCCCTGAGATTAAGAGCAACTTATAAATACCAAAAATAAAAACGTTGCCGATCTCACCAGAGCCCTTTACTTTCCCCGGTAAGGGGCTCTTTTTTTGTGATTAAACTAGTATTCATCAGCAACGAGAGAGATAGTATCCTTACTACAGTTTAAGCACCACTAAAACAAGACAGTCCATTGATTTTTAGCTATAGCTTGTTACTAGCTCCTACAAGCTGTTATTTTCAAACGATGAAGGGATGTCCCTACTTAATAATTTCTTGTTGTATTAATAACCTTTTTTCATCAATTTCTCGTATTTTATCTGCTATCTCAGCAGAAATAACACGGCACTTTCCTTTCAAAAAACATAGTGCGAGAGTTCCATTAGCAAGTTGCTCTAATTGCTCAGGGCTAACATAGGTATATTTTACGGCTGTACCCACAACAAAATTATATCGCTCACTGGCATCATCAACATTTAATGTATTCTCGTTAATTAAGCGACTAATCTTTGCATGACGCTCTTTTTTAAGACGAGCCGCCTCTTCCTTTGCTTTTTTAGCTTGCTGACGTTCTTTATTTTCTGCGGCAGCACGCTCTCTATAAAATTGTGCTAAGTCAGAAGCCTCTTTTTTAGCTTTACTCTTGGTTATTTTTTTTGTTGATGACTTATTCGCTGGTCTTTTTCTAGGCTTTTTCTTTGGCTTAGCCTCTGCTTTTTTAACTTGATCTTCCGTTACAAGTCCTGCTTTTAACAATTGGTCGCGCAATGAGCTCATAATGTATAAAAATATTTTAGATTCGAAAAAACATCACTGTAACTACTTGACTTAGTGACGACTACTCCAACAATGGAAGATAATAACAAATATAAAAACTCATGCTGAATTAATCTTACTTATTTTAAGGAAGCTCTAGTACTCCAACCAGTTGGTAAATATCTGATATTACGCAACTCCCCATTCACATATCTAGTGAAAAGTTTTCGTATCGTTATTAAAAATCAGCGTTTGTCGGTATCATTTTG
>JALVDG010000277.1 GCA_027009095.1 Thiotrichaceae bacterium | reverse complement strand
AATGCAGTTGTCAAAAAAGCCAGTGGGTAGCCATGTAGAGGTGCTCTTCATTATAAATAACTACCTATGAACACTATCGCTGAAAATACCAAGCAATGGCTTAGGAACGTTGTTATAAAACATAACTTTTGCCCTTTTGCTAAACGTGAGCTACTGCGTGATAGCATTCGTTATTTGGTGGTTGAATCATCTGAATTAGAACTAGTATTACAAACATTAGTGGATGAATTTATTTATCTTGATCATCACGACGACACTGAAACTACTTTAGTCATACTCCCTAATGGCTTTGATTATTTCGATGATTATCTTGATCTCGTTGAAATAGCAAATGCCTTACTCGAAGATCAAGACTATGCAGGTATTTATCAGCTAGCTAGTTTTCATCCTGACTATTGTTTTGAGGGTGCTGATAATGATGACCCTGCTAATTACACCAATCGCTCCCCTTATCCTACTTTACATATTATTCGTGAAAGTAGTCTAGAACGTGCAATAGCAAGTCACCCTAATGTCGAAGGCATCCCTGAGCGTAATATTATTTACGCAAGAGGGTTGGGCTTAGAGGAATTTCAAAAATAATTGATATAAAAGCACTTATACAAATATTTTTTCATTAGATGTAGAAAAAATATCCATTTAACATTAAATAATACACACTTATCAGCACCAACTATTCATTTCTTTTTAGCTACTATATGCTTCCTAGTACTCCATCAAACCAAAGTTGTTGGAGTACTAGCATACTAAAAATAATAGATATTTCTTACTGCTCCAGCAAATAGCTCTCACTTCCTCCGTGTAAGTTATGTCGATAACACAAAGGTGTCCTCATGATTAAAATCGCTCATATTTCTACAGGTCTTGAAACAGGTGGTGCAGAAGTTCAGTTACTTCGTTTACTCACTGCATTTGATAAAAATAAATTTGAGATGATGGTGATTGGTTTAGACCGCGATAGTTATTTGGGTGATCGTATGCGAGAGCTTGGTCTGCCCGTTTATGCCTTAGACGTTAAAAAACATCCTAAAAATATTTTTAAAGCATACAAATTACTTAAAGAATTTAATCCCGATGTGATTCACGGTACTATGTATGAAGGTGGTGTCGTTGGTTCTGTATTTAGACGTTTTTTACCTAAAAAACCTCCAGTTATTTGGACTTCTCATGAGCCTTTAGAACATTACGACCAAGAGCCTTTGCGCAAGCGTATGCAGCTACGTTTATGGGGACTTATGTCTCGTTTACCTGAGTGCATGATGTATGTATCGCACTTAAATATGAAGCAACATCTTGATTGGGGATTTGATAACAGCAAGGCAATTGTTGTTCCTAATGGTGTTGATACAAGCCGCTTTGCTCCTAATAAATCTGCAGGAAAAAAGATCAGAAAAAGCTTAGGGATTCCTGATAATGCATTTGTTATCGGTAAAATTGCCCGCTTTCATCGTCAAAAAAATCACAGGGGATTTCTTCAGTCTGCCGCTCTACTCAGTAAAAAACATGAGCACGTACATTACATGCTAGTAGGAACAAATGTGGATAATAATAATAAAGAGCTGATGTCCCTTATTAATGATTTAGGCTTAAACGGAAAAGTACACCTACTCGGAAACCGTGAAGACATTCCTGATATTGTCAATGCTTTTGACCTTGCCACCCTCACCTCTTTCGGAGAAGCATTCCCGCTAACACTGGGAGAAGCAATGGTATCTGGTATACCTTGTGTTGCAACAGATGTAGGAGATAATGATTTTATTATCGGAAAAACAGGTCTCATCACGCCAGTACGTGATAATCAAGCAATGGCATCTGCATGGCAAGATATGGTCGAAATGGACAAAACACAATTTGCACAACTAGGCAAAGATGCACGACAACGTTGCTTAGATAAATTCACTCTGGAACAGCAAGTAACACAACATGAAACACTTTACGAAACTTTATATAAGCACCATCAACAAGCATTTACTAAAATAGAGCAACAGCTATCTATCCCCATAAACGAAAAACTAAAACTAAGATAACAATAAACTGAGCCAAAGCAACCGCACGCCAAAAAGCGATAGGATTTCGCTCAATCAACGGTTGTGAGTTACTACGATCTAATAAAGCTTGATTCGGTTTGCTAAAATCACTTAAAAACTCCGATAATAAACCATAGCGTTTTTCAGGTTTAGGGTGGACTGCCTTTTGCAAGCAAACATCTATCCAATCAGGCACCATTGGATTGTATTGCTTTGCAGAGATATAGTTAAACTTCTTTTTTGCTGCTCGCTCTACAGAAATTTCTCCGTAAGGCAGTTTCCCTGTTAACATTTCGTAAGCTATCACACCTAAGGAGTAGATATCAGAACGATTTGTCCCACTTTCTCCTTTAAAATATTCAGGAGCAGAGTAATTTGCCGTACCGACGATTTCATTATGCTCGATAACTGATTTTATCTCTGCTAGCCCTGCTATCTTAGTTGAACCAAAATCAATAATTTTTAAGGTATTAAATTCATCCAACAAAATATTATCAGGCTTTAAATCTTGGTGAATCATTTCAAGACGGTGCATCGCACGTAAACCCCGTGAGATTTGATTAATCGTTCCACGTACTTGTATTAATGATGGCTTAGGGTTATCCGACATCCATTGCTTTAAACTTTGTCCTTGAACATATTCAACTACGGTATATAAAAATGTGCGTTTGCGATCTATATTACACACTTTAATCAAATGTGGTGATTGCAAACGTTTAGCAACCCACTCTTCATGTAAAAATAGATCAATATAGGATGGATCATCTTCAAAATTAACAGATGGTGTTTTAATAACCACCTTACGTGAGGATTCACCTTCCTTATCAAACTTTATGTCTTCAGCTAAATACACCTGTGAACGAGATGAAGCATTCAATTCGCGTATAATTTTATAACCATCCATCACATTTCCCGCTTTTAAATCGGGCGGAAAGGGTAACTGGGTTAGCTGCTCATAAAATTCAGTTTTATCAGGCTCTGGTAAATGGTCAACTCTTAAAATTTGAGCACTGATATTATCATTACTTTCATTTATTTCAGCGGCTTTAACCAGTTTCTCAGAAGCTATTTGAAGATCATCTTTATTCGCATCTAGAATCTCTTGGATTTCTTTGTCACCAACAAAATCATGAACCCCATCGGTAGTCAGCAGGAATATATCCCCCTCCTGCACACTACTGGCACGATAGTCAATTTCAAGGTGCGTATCGATACCCATAGCACGGCTTAAATAATCACGCTCATTCGTAATCCAAACACGATGATCACGGGTTAATTGCACCAAATCGGTGTCACGTAAACGATAAATGCGACTATCTCCGACATGAAATAAATGAGCAGTTTGTGATTTTATAACAACGGCACTAAACGTTGTTACCATTCCTTTCGCCGTACCATACTTCTGTTGTCCTTGGCTATAAAGCCAGGTATTTAAAGCAGTCAGAATTTTAGTTGCAGCTTGTTTTACCGTCCACGATTCAGGCGTACCGTAATAATCACTTAAAAATTGATTAACACTCACTTGACTCGCTTCTTTGCCACCATCGCTACCACTCATACCATCGGCAATGGCAACGGCGATTCCCTTACTTTCGAGCTGAGCAACATCATCTGTCTCTATAGAAGGTATATAACTCCCTAAAAAATCTTCATTTTCAGGTTTAATACCTGCGATAGAGGTTTTACCGATAACAACAGATAGGGAGTTTGACATAATGTTTGGAGGGGATTGGAAAGGTACTGTTAATAATACGAGATACCCGTATCCTTCTACAAGCTCAGGATACGAGTTTGAGCAGAATATTATACACTATTTGACATCAATCATTTGTACCGTTCCATCAGGTAACGTCTCTGCCATCTGTCCCTTAGGCTCTTCTAAAAAGAAGAAAATTAAAACGAGAACAATGGATGACATAATGCCAATAAACAGAAAGAATTGATCATAGCTAATCAAGGAATTCACTGTCAAAAATAGTACCGCACCAACATTACCGAATGCACCTGCCATACCTGCAATTTGTCCTGTCATACGACGCTGTATTAAAGGAACCATTGCATAAACAGCACCAGAACCACCTTTAGAAAAAACACCTCCCATAATAGTCATACTCACAACCATCCAGATTGACCAACTTTTATCAACAAGTCCCAAAATTAAAAAGCTGGCGGTGATTCCTGCAAAAGCAATCAGTAAAGTACGTTTACGACCAATAATATCACTAATCCAACCGCCTCCAGGACGTGCAAATAAGTTAATAAAGGGATAAATTCCTGCCATTAGCGCAGCACTGACCTTAGGAATATCAAACCATTCAACATAGAACATAGCTAGCATTGAAACAACGGCTAATTCAGTACCAAACGTAATAAAGTAGGCAAAGTCTAAAATTGCGACTTGTTTGAATTTGTAGCGTTGCATCTCAGGTACTGGCTCTTTTAAAATATGAGAATTAACATGCCAAATTTTCCAAACTTGTACCACATAGATCGAAACTAAAATAATATAAACAATAAAAGCACTAAGCTCGCTAATCAAGCCCATATTCGTTGGTGATAATTTCCATGTTAGTAAACCCAAAGCAAGAAATAGTGGGATATTCATTAGCATGTAAAGGATTAAATCACCCTTGCTAGTCACCTCCATAGCACCTGTTTTTTTAGGTTTAAAGTAAGTCGAACCCTGTGGTGTATTACGTGCAACGATGTAATAAAAAATACCATAACTAATCGCTGCAATACTTGCGAAAGTAATCGCATAACGCCAACCATTATCTCCGCCTATACTTGCCGCAATAAAAGGTAAGCTAACTGCAGCACCTGCTGAGCCAAAGTTACCCCAACCACCATAAATACCTTGTGCTAAACCCGTCTGTTTGGCAGGAAACCACTCACCGATCATACGAATACCAACCACAAAACCTGCACCAATAAAGCCTGATAAAAACCGTAAAATAGCAAGTGTTTCGTAACTGTTTGCCCATGCAAAAGCAATACTAATTAAGCCGCCTAATATCAAAATAGAGCTAAACATAATACGCGGACCAAATTTATCGACTAACATGCCAACGATAATCCTTGATGGTATTGTCATGGCAACATTAAGAATCAGTAAAACTTTTGCTTGTTGATCAGTTAGTGATAGTGCCTCACTAATAAAGGGCATAATAGGACCAAGCCCCAGCCAGACAACAAAGGTCATAAAAAAAGCAAACCAAGTGATATGTAGAGTGCGTATATTGGCTTGCTTAAAAGCAAATATATTAAATTTATCTGATGATGAAATATCTGACATTGCTGTCTCCCGCTTTTGATTAACTCCATTATTCATTTCAGATAAGCAATTTATATGCCAATTAATAGACCGTCTCATTCATTTACTATACTGCTTAATCAAATGATATTAATATGGACAGCTACTAAACTAAGAGATTTACTTTATAAAAGATGTACTATAAAGCCTTAATAACTCCTCTTGAAATGACATAGATGATGTACTAGCAACGACTTGAAAGATATCCAAGCTAGAAAAAAGTAGCCTAGAATTTAAGTATTAATAAGAACAAAATTCATCAATAAAAATATATACATCTAAAACAATTTTTCCTCAAAAAAACTATCAAAAATGAGGCATTTATATATTAGACCGCACTAATATAGTGCAAATATTATTCTTTTTAGTTTCTTTCAAAATACTATTTTTTTTAAGGAAATAATATAAGTTCATGTTTTAATTTATATTTTAACGTTTGGCATAATATTTGCTTAATCTAAGCTTAAGTAAAACTAATACAGATCAAGTACAGGAAGTCGCATGACACAAGATTCAAAAAGCAATGCTAAACAAAATCTAATCTTAGTCGGAAATGGTATGGCAGGAATGCGTACCATTGAAGAGATACTAAAACTGGAGCCTGAAAAATTTAATATTACTGTCTTTGGTGATGAGCCATACGGTAACTACAATCGAATTATGTTGTCTCCCGTATTAGCAAATGAGAAGACCATAGATGAAATCATGCTCAATGATGATGACTGGTATAAGGAAAATAATATCCAGTTTGAAAAAGGTAAGAAAATAACCGAAATTCATCGTACAAGAAAAGAAGTCATCGCCGAAGATGGCACAGCACACCCTTACGATAAGCTTCTAATCGCTACAGGTTCTACCTCATTTATGCTACCCCTTCCAGGTGTAGATAAATACGGTGTGATTGGCTTTCGCGATATAAAAGATGTTGATACCATGATTGAAGCAGCGGAACATTATAAGAAAGCCGTGGTTATTGGTGGTGGTTTGCTCGGTCTTGAAGCCGCAAATGGCTTAATGAAGCAAGGTATGGAAGTAACTGTTGTTCATATAATGGACACCTTAATGGAGCGACAACTTGATGCTCCTGCGGCTAAGATGCTACAAAAATCATTAGAAGAAAAAGGCATGAACTTCCTTATGGATCATCAAACAGAAGAAATTTTGGGTGATGAACGTGTAACAGGAATTAAATTTACCGATGGTACAACGCTTGATACTGATCTATTAGTGATGGCTGTAGGAATTAAACCTAACATTGACTTAGCAGCATCAGCAGGTATTCATTGTGAACGCGGTATTGTTGTGAGCGATACCATGCAGACTTTCGATCCTAATATCTACTCTGTCGGTGAATGTGTACAACATCGCGGGGTCACTTATGGTTTAGTTGCGCCTTTATTTGAACAAGCAAAAGTTGCAGCGAATCATTTAGTTGAGCTTGGTTATGCACGCTACGAAGGCACAATCACATCCACGATGTTAAAAGTAACAGGTATTGACTTATTCTCTGCGGGAGATTTTCATGGTGATGACGATACCGAAGAGTTGCTATTCCACGATGTTGCAAGTGGTATTTATAAAAAGCTTATTATTCGTGACAATATCATTGTTGGCACATGCCTTTACGGTGATACCATCGATGGTACATGGTACTTCCAAATGATGAAGGATGAGACCAATATCTCTGATTTCCGTTCGACTATTCTCTTTGGACAAGCGCATTTAGGTGATGCAGGTCATGGAGATGAAACGCGTGTCGCAGCGATGGCAGATGATGCTGAAATCTGTGGTTGTAATGGGGTAACAAAATGTGAAATTGTCGATGCTATCACGGAGAAAAAACTATTCACCTTAGATGAAGTACGAGCGCACACCAAAGCATCTGCTTCCTGTGGGTCTTGTACAGGCTTAGTTGAATCTTTACTAGCGCATACATTAGGCGGCGACTACTCACAAGCACCAAGTAAACAGTCTATGTGTGGCTGTACCGAATTAACCCATGATGAAGTGCGCGACGCTATCCGCAAACATGGCTTAAAAAATCATGAAGAAGTACGTCGTACCCTCGCATGGAAAACAGATGATGGTTGTGCTGTATGTCGTCAAGCAACTAACTACTATTTACTCTGTGAATACCCAGAATACAATGATCCTGAGTCACGCTTTATTAATGAGCGTGCTCACGGAAATATCCAAAAGGATGGTTCTTACTCTGTTGTACCACGTATGTTTGGTGGTATGTGTACACCTCAAGACTTACGTGCGATTGCCGACGTGGCTGATAAATTTAAAGTACCTGAAATGAAAGTCACAGGAGGTCAACGTATTGATATGTTTGGCATCCAAAAAGAAGACTTGCCTGAAATGTGGAAAGACTTATCAGAAGCAGGTTTTGTCTCAGGACATGCTTACGGTAAAGCTATGCGTACCTGTAAAACGTGTGTTGGTGATACATGGTGCCGCATGGGAACACAAGATTCGACAGGCTTAGGTATTAAGTTAGAAGAACTTACTTGGGGTTCTTGGATGCCACATAAATATAAGCTGGCCGTTTCTGGTTGCCCACGTAACTGTGCTGAAGCAACTATCAAAGACTTTGGTGTGGTTTGTGTAGACTCAGGATACGAGCTTCATGTAGGTGGTAATGGTGGAATTAAAGTACGCGTTACCGATTTCTTGACCAAAGTTGATACCGAAGAAGAAGTACTTGAGTTTGCAGGTGCATTTGCACAGTTCTACCGTGAAGATGCACACTACCTTGAGCGCACAGCACCTTGGATCGAACGAGTTGGTCTAGATAAAATCAAAGCCGCAGTTTTAGATGATGAAGAAAATCGTAAAAAACTATATGAGCGCTTCTTAATATCACAAAAACCTGCACAGATTGATCCTTGGAAAAAGCATGCAGAAGGTGTAGATGCGCATCAGTTTAAAAATATTAAGATTACAGTAGAAGCTTAAAGTATTAAGCTCTCCTTCTCCTAAAGCATTTTAAAGAGTAAAAATTAATGAGTAACTGGCTAGAAATTACAAACCTAGAATCTATCCCCGTTTTAGGTTCACGAGTAGTTGAAACAGATAGCATAAAAATTGCTATTTTTAGAGGAAAAGACGACAGCATATTTGCGATTAAAGATGAGTGCCCACATAAACAAGGACCTCTATCACAAGGCATTATGCACGGTGATTCAGTCACCTGCCCACTACATAACTGGAAAATCAGCCTAGTCTCAGGTGAAGCATTAGGTGTTGATGAGGGTTGCACTAATGTTTATGAAAGCAAAGTAGAAGATGGTAAGGTCTTTTTAAAACTGAGTTAGTCATCTTACAGGCTGCAGTTAATAGAGTCGTATAAAAACAGAGAGTTACTATGTTATTCGGTCGTGGAAAAAAGAATCCTATAAAAATAGCGGACAAAAAAGTCAAAGAGTGGAAGTACGCTACTTGTGGCTATTGTTCAACAGGCTGCTCTATTGAGGTTGGTCTAAACAAAGAAGGCAAAGCCGTTTCGTCACGCGGTGTTGGCAATGCAGATGTCAATCGTGGCAAATTATGTTTAAAAGGTATTTTTGAACATGAGCTATTTGAATCTGCAGGGCGTGGTACAGAACCTAAAATACGTAATAGCTACCTTGACGAGTGGAAAACCACCGACTGGGATACCGCTCTAGATGCTTCTTACAAAGAAATTCGTCGCGTACAAGAAAAATATGGACGTGACTCTGTTGCCGTTATTTCCACAGGACAAATGCTCACCGAAGAGTTTTATACACTCGGTAAATTAACGCGTGGACTCATTGGCACAAATAACTACGATGGTAATACCACGTTGTGTATGGCATCGGCAGTATCGGGCTATAAACGCTCATTTGGTTCTGATGGTCCTCCAGGGTGCTATGAGGATTTTGACAAAACAGAGTTACTGATAGCGTGGGGATCGAATCTACCCGAACAGCACCCTATTATTTATTGGCGCATGAAGGAAGCTCAAGAAAAAAAAGGATTTCCACTGATTGTTGTTGATCCTCGTGTCACTATGTTGGCACAAAATGCTGATCGTCATTTAACCATTACACCAGGAACAGATGTGGTGCTAATGAATGCTATGATGCATGTGATTTTAGATGAAGGCTTAGAAGATCGTCGCTATATCGAGGCTAATACCAATGGCATTGAAGCACTAGAAGCAGAAGTTGCTAAATATGACCCTATCACTGCCTCAAAAATTTGTGGTATTGATGAGGATACCATTCGTGTGGTTGCCCGCCAATTTGCCAAAGCAAAATCTGCCATGCAAATTTGGACAATGGGTATTAATCAAAGTACCCATGGTTCTGATGGTGTGGTAGGTATCAATAACCTTG
>JALVDG010000276.1 GCA_027009095.1 Thiotrichaceae bacterium | reverse complement strand
AGCATTGCTCCTGCTGCGGCAATAACTGCTGCACCTTTAGTAACGGTTGAGTTAACTGTATCAGCCGTTGTTTCTGGAGCACTTTGAGTTGCTTCTGCATCACCTACATTAGCATCTGTATCTTTTGCTCCTGCTGCTAATATAGTTGCAGAGGCTACAACTGTTGCTCCTGCAACAGTTAATATGCCTTTAAACATCTTATTCATGATTTTTCCTTTTCATCAAACATCTATTCAAGTTTATAAATATCTACAGCTCTTTTTTTAGCCGTATTCCACGTCGCTTTGATTTCTTAACGGTTGAAGCTGCTGATTTCTCTTCCTCACTATCCTCCTCTTTTGCACTGTTTTCTTTCTTAATTGTAGGATTAGGTTTTTTCACCTCAGCTTTCTCAGCTTTCTCAGCTTTCTCAGCTTTCTCAGCTTTCTCAGCTTTCTCAGCTTTCTCAGCTTTCTCAGCTTTCTCAGCTTTCTCAGCTTTTTTACTAGTATTTTCTACTTTTTCTGCTGTTATTTTACTATTTTTTGTACTAGTTCCACCAGTAGAAACTTTATTATTTGATTGATTTACATCATTTTTCTTTCTATCTAATATCTTTTTACCAAAGCCGAGCAAGCCAACCAAGCTTTTGATAATAAAGCTAACAATGGCGACTATTCCCATTCCTAGCATCATTAGACCCGACATCAATTTACTTCCTAGACCTACTTTTTCCACCTTTGAAGAAGTATCGAGTGAGCTTGCTTCTCTTGCCTCCTGCTCTTTTTTTAATTTTTCTTCCGAATCACAAAGATGCAATGCGTTACTTGCACTTACGCAGCCTAAAGGAATAATCAATAATGTTAGTATTGTTGCAACTAAACCTCCAAAAATAAGTGAAACAGCCATACCTTGGAAGATAGGATCAGATAATATAAATAATGATCCACCAATTAATGCCAAAGCTGTGATAACAATAGGGCGTGTACGCGTTTCACAAGCATAAATAACAGCATCTAAAACAGGCATTCCATTAATGACTTGTTCTCTGGAAAAATCCACTAACAAGATAGAGTTTCGTACCACTATTCCTGCTAATGCAATAAATCCAATCATTGATGTTGCTGAGAAGTCTGCGCCCACTAATAAATGCCCTGGTACAATGCCAATCATTGTTAAGGGTATAGGCGCTATGATAATGGCTGGCAAGATAAAATTACCAAACTGCCCAACAATCAACATATAAATCAGAATAATTGCACCTGCAAATGCGATTCCCATATCACGGAATGTTTCATAGGTCACGGTCCATTCCCCACCCCATTCAAAAGCACTTTTATTACTTTTGTCTGGCGCACCTAGCCATTTTCCTGACAGTTTCACCCCATCTGGTGTTGTATAGTCCTCAAGTAATTTATCTATTTCCATCATTCCATAAATGGGGGCAGCAAATTTACCTACACCTTCTGCTGTTACATACTCAAGAGCACGTAAATCTTTATGATAGATAGGTTTATCTTGAACTTCTCGAACAAAATGCCCTAATTCAGATAAAGGGACAGAAGCTCCACGTCCGTTGCTAACAGGCAGTTGCATTAATCGATTAATTTGTGAACGCACTGCAAGAGGGACTTGTAAGACAATATTTGTCGGTTCTATTAAGGCATTCTTTCTTATATCTCCCAGAACATAGCCACCCATCGCCATTTCGAGCGTTCTGTTAACATCTTCTACCGATATTCCATTGAGTTGTGCTTTATTTGCATCAACTTTAAAACGCAGTAGCTCATGATCGTCTTCTAGCATATTGTCAACATCAGAAACATTTTTTGCTTTCTCGAAGATTTTTGTCATGTCTTTGGCAACTTGTCGCCTAATTTCAGCATCTGGACCATAAATTTCAGCAACAACTGTTTGTAATACAGGTGGTCCTGGAGGCATTTCAACCACTTGTATTTTAGCAACTGAGTTAATGTTTTTAAGAACTTTTTGTAATCTTTCGCGAGCCTCATCTGCTATTTGATGACTGGTGCGTTCACGCTCATGCATATCTGTGAGTTCAACTTGAATGTCAGCCTGCCAAGGGTTTTTCCGTAAATAATAATGGCGTACAAAACCATTAAAGTTAAAAGGGGATGCTGTGCCAACATAAGTTTCTAATGCTTTCACCTCTTTTAGCTTTAACAACTCATTAGCTAATTGATTGGTGACATTTGCTGTAATGGGAAATGCTGTTCCCTCGGGCATATTGATCACTACATTAAACTCTGGTTTATTATCTAGTGGTAGCATTTTTACACGGACTGATTTTGTGTAAAACAATGCAACCGATAAGAAGAAAACAATAAAAATGCCTGCGAGAAAGATATATCCTTTTCTTCTATCCTTAATCATTGGAATAATCATTCCACGGAATAATTTTTCCATTTTAGCGGCTTGTTTATGCTCTTTTTCTGCCGCAGCTTGTAATTCACTTAATTTTGGTTTGAGTTTGTAGGTCAACCATGGGGTAAACGCAAAGGCCGCAAACAATGAGATAACCATTGCTGCTGTTCCCAGCTTTGGAATTGGAGACATATAAGGTCCCATCATTCCCGAAACAAACAACATCGGTAGTAGTGCTGCGATAACTGTTGCCGTTGCCAAAATAGTAGGATTACCTACCTCTCGCACTGCATCAACTGCTACATCAATACTGGTACTATCATCAATAAGCCACCGTCGATAAATATTTTCGACTACCACAATGGCATCATCAACCAAAATACCGATGGAGAAAATAAGTGCAAATAAACTTACCCGGTCGATAGTTACGCCTAGTAACCAAGCCACAAAAACGGTGGATGCAACAATGACGGGAATAATAATCAGTACAACAATTCCCGCTCGCCAACCTAAAGCAAACCAAATCAATAAAGTAACGATAATGGTAACTTTCACGAGTTTTGCTAGTAGGGCATTGACTTTATTACGTGCAGAGTCACCATAATTTCGAGTGATTTCAACATGAATATTATCTGGAATTGTACGCCCTTTTAAGTATTCTAACTTTTCTAAAATAGCTGTTGATACGGCAATACCATTACTGCCACCTTTTTTAGCAATAGCTAAGGTGATTGCAGCTGCACCTGTCGCCTTTTCGTAAACAATAGGCTCTTTAGATTGCTGTTTTTCTAATTTTGCTAGCGCTTCTTTTTCTTTTGCTTCCTTATAAGCTGGACCAGTATAAAAACTAACCATTTTGGGCGATTCATTTGGTCCTTCTATCACTTGTGCTACATCACGAATATAGACAGGTCGCCCATCAACAACAGCAACCATTAAGCGTTTAACATCTTCTGAGGATGTTAAAAAAGAGCCTGTAACAACCTTAAAGGTTCTCTCATTTGGTTCAACCTCACCTGCTGTACGTTGTGTATTGGCGGAGCGCACTGCGTTTGCCACTTGCTCTATTGAGATGCCATACGTTGCCAAGCGTTCTGGCATAATTTCCACACGAACTTCTTCCGCTCTACCATCAATAATAAAACTTTGACTGGTATCTTCTATCGCACGCATTTCTTGGAGTACATCCAGACCAACCAAGCGCAGTGTTGCATCGTCTACCTCATTAGACCAAAGCGTAATTGCCACAACAGGTACATCATCGGCACCTTTGGGTTTAATTAATGGCTGGGATGCTCCTCTGGGCATCATATCCATATTAGAGGTAATTTTATCGTGTAATTTAACCAGTGATGATTCCATACTCTCACCAACGATAAATTGCACCGTTACCATTGCCTGTTCATGCCTTGACATCGAGTAAACATGATCCACACCTGTCATTTCAGACAAAATACCTTCTAAGGGGCGTGCGATCAGTGATTCTACCTCTGAAGAAGATGCACCTGGATATTGAACAAATATATCCACCATAGGTACTGAAACCTGTGGATCTTCTTGCCTTGGGGTAATCATAAGACCAAGAATTCCGATTGCTAAAAAAGCAATTAGAAGCAGGGGGGATAAAGGAGAGGTAATAAAGGCTTTAGCTGTTTTACCTGCTATACCTAAATCTTTTTCATGGATTTCTAATTCTTCTCGTTGGTCTTTTTTGTCTTGAATTTCATCACTCATTGGATATCTATGCCTAGCGTCGTTTTATTAGTAGATAATCACAAAATACTTTTATTTAATGCTGCTTATTTGAATTAGTTTCTTTTTTATCATCTCCTGGCATCCAACCTGGAATAGGATTATCAAGCACTTTATCGCCTTCTTTTACTCCTGTAATCACTTCTACTCTATTGTTTTGTTGTTCACTTCCTAAACGTACTAAATGCAATTTGACCTCTTTTTTTGTATCGTCCCAAACCCATAGGCTAGGTAAGCTTCTACCTTTAATTAAAGCTGTTTTAGGAATGGTTAATACTGATTTAAGACCTCGACTACCATCAGGTAAATATAGTTCAGCATACATTCCAGGTGAGGCATTCACTCCCACTTTTAAATCGAATTTAACAATAACGGTATGACGAGCCGCATCCGCAACTGGTTGAATTTGAGAAACTCTTGCTTCACTCATTTGACCATTAATTTTAACGGGAACAACCATTTTTGGACGTAAACCACTCACTAAAACTTCTGGAACATCCGCTTTTATACGCAAATATTTTACAAAACCAAACTTTAACAAAGGTTGTCCTGGTTGAACGGTATCACCTTCTTCGACTAATTTTTTTAAAATCATCCCCTCAAAAGGAGCGACTGATATTGCATTTTTTAAATTTGCATTCAACTCATTAAGTTGTGCCCAAGATTGCATAACTTTACTTTTCGCTTGGGTAACACCCGTTGCTGTATTTAATAAGTCTGAATAACGATTGTAATTGGTATTCGTTACTCCCATTGCATCAGCAAAGGGGCGAGTAAAGTAGATATCCATCATTGATGGTATCCCCATACCTGGCATACTAGATATATCTTTACTACGAGGAGACACTATTTCGCGGGTATATCGGGACTGTGCATTTTTTAATGCCGCTTGAGCTGATTCTAATTGAGCATTAAGCAAATCTTTTTTTGCTTCTAAGGCGTCTGTATTTATCTTAACTAACACTGTTCCCGTCGGAAATTTAGCACCAACCTCTCCTGCTATTGACATAATTCGCCCAGGTAGTTGAGCGGTTAATGTCACTTCTTTATAGGGAATAACCGTACCACCTAGAATGGTTTGCGAGTTTGATGTTGTTTTTTCTACTGTTACAAAAACATCAGCAGCAATCGACACCGTCGTAAGTAACAAAGCAAAACTTGCAACAAAGCCCAAGGAAAATATTTTATTTATTTTCATTTTCTCGAAGTTCCTAGATTGTATTTAAACATGCCTGATGGCATAAGGAATGACTGCTAATAGCTAGTACCACCCGACTATTGCAGAATAGACATCTGATAAAACAAACGTATAACGTATCCATGTACTCCAATAATATTGATTCACCAAAATGGCATAATCAAACCAATTTTTATCTACTAGAGTAGTAACTATGCGCCTGACTATAGCTTTTCGCTCTATAGAAAGCTAGCCAATTTAAGCATTTGCTCGCTATACAACAACATTTTATCAGCTCAATTTTAATGCTGGTAAATAATAATTTAAGCAAAAAGCAGATAAAAAATGATAGCACTAAGCTTATGATTAAAAAAGAAACAATTTGGAATTTTATTATCGTTAAGGTTTCAAATAGGATTTTATAATCACTTAAAAATACAAGCCTATCAACTATTACTTAATAGATAGAAATTAAACGCCGTATTTCCCCCCAACGTTTATGGCTTATATTGATTTCTATTGCTTTAGGCAGTACAGATTTATCTTTTACAAGCCAATTTTCCTGCCATTGCTTATTTTCACTCATAAAACGAAAGCTAATTTTTTCTACCGACCCCATTAATGGCATAATAATAGGCTTGCCGTCTAAATGATCGACTAGCTCCCATGACCATCGTTGCAATTCATCTTTATCTAAAACATAACGTACACGCTGTAAAGAACTTCGTAACTTTCCTGCGGGGTTTGGATTACCACTACGAGTAAATTCTAAAACACCATCTACTCCTAAATCTGTTTGCACTGCGGGTAACACTTCGTTGTAAGCGGCATGACGAGGACGTGCTACTAGCTGGCGCAAGTCTTTTTCCAAAAACATTATGGTGCGCTGCAATTCTTTTAGTTGTAATTCATATTCCTCAGTAACTCGATTACTTGTGAGTACGCTATGTAAACCGCCATATGCCATGAGTGACATAGTAGAGAAAATCACCATTGCAATCAGTAATTCAAGCAGAGTAAAGCCTGATGATGTTGAAGATTTAGGAGGGATAATATTGGCGATAGTCATGGTTTAGCAAAAAAGCCGACAACATTGGCAAGTGGATTAGAATCGGAAGTTTTAGGTGCTAAATACACATCAATTTCCAAACGATTCACATCATCTATTTCTGTTTTTATGACTTTTTGTACCCATACCCATTTTTGCTTTGCCATTTCAGTCTCGCCTTTGGATTCTCCTGTTTTTAACCAAATACCATCTAACTTCACCTTAGTTAACTGATTTAACCCCACCCATTGAGCAAAACTTTTCTGTGATAGAATAGAGGCATTTACTGTTGCGCTGCCCATTACTTTTACGGCACCTCCCAAGGCAACGGCAATAATCATCAGTGCAACTAACACTTCAATTAATGTAAAACCGGTCGTAGTAGATTTTATTCTACTCACGTTGCTGTACCTCTTTTTTAACATTGCCGATTGCGTCAAAACTAATGGTAATACTTCCCCCCGAACGAAAAGCAAATGTAGCTTTAAAAGGCGTCATTTCACCACTAGACAGAATAAAAATCTGTGGTTTGGTTTTCTCTGTACCTACAACACCCTCAACAAGCGAGACATCAATATCATCTAAAAATAATGATATTTTAGTATTACCAGAAAGTTGCCGCTCCCGAAATAATCCTTCCTCGAAAGGAATCCAATTTTCACCATCTTGTTGAAGAAAAGCGTAACTACTTTCTTTAATTCTTAAGCCTAATTGCCGAGATTGCAAGATAGATTCATCTTGCGATAGTTTAACCAAAGCTGCAAAACGATCGGCTTGCTCCTTTAAGATATCATCACTACTTTTCGATACCATCGGCACAACTGCGGCTGACAACAAACCCACAATGACAACAACTATCATTATTTCGAGTAGCGTAAAACCTGCCTTTTTAGAGTGTGGGCATCGCCTCTTGATCATACTGCTTAGTTTTCTAAATCCCAATTACCAATATCATCATCACTCTGGCGTCCATCAGGTCCTAGAGAGTAAATATCAACCTCACCATGCGAGCCTGGACTTAGGTATTTGTATGGATTTTTCCAAGGATCAGTGGGGATTTTCTTTAGATAAGGTTTCCACGCCTTAGGCTCAGGATCACCACTTGGTTTAGAGACCAGTGCCTCTAAACCTTGATCGGTACTTGGATATTGAAAATTATCGAGCTTATAAAGATCAAGCGTTCCAGCAATACTTTTTAGATCGGCTTTAACACGTTCTATTTTTGCATCTTCCAATTTACCAAGAACACCTGGTGCAACAACAGCAGCCATAACCGCGATAATAACGACCACAACCATCACTTCGAGTAAGGTAAAACCTTGTGCTCGTGTTTTTTTAGAGAGTAGTTTTACTCGACCCTGCGATAAATAATTCAAGTTCATTTGTGTACCTTTATTGTTTAACTTAGTTTTTTTGGATGAAGTTAGAGAATACAATCTCTTCTAATATACTAATTTTGTCACAACCAAGACAAAATCGAAAAGCATAACATCCTGAATTAACAAACTGTAACACTCACCATGCCACTAAAAAGACCGTCAAATATTATTCTCAGTGCTATTTTTCTCTCCTTTTTATTACTTATAGACCAGTGGATACAAGCGGATTTATTATTTTTACGTGACAATATTCAGCAGGGTGAATGGTGGAGAGTATGGACAGGCAATCTTGTCCACACGAATTATTATCATCTAGGAATGAATCTTGCTGGCTTTTGGATCTTTATTTTTATTTTCAAAGATCTTATTAATAGTACTCAGTTTCTTGTTAGTTTATTGCTACTGATAACAGGTGTTGGCTTTGGACTTTATTATCTTAGCCCACAGCTCATGTGGTATGCGGGTATCTCTGGGGCACTTTATGGTTTATATATTGTGGGGAGCGCATACGCCTTGCTAGACAAAGACTTTATAACGGGATTGACTATTATGGTCGTGATTCCAAGTAAAATTATTTGGGATCATATTTATAAAACAGGGCAAACAAATGCTGATTTAATTGGCGTACCTGTTTCTACTGATGCTCATATTTATGGCATATCAACTGCTTTTTTGATTGCTGCGATGGTGCTTCTACAATATTTTTACAATCTAAAAACTCAGGAATCCTAAAACTGCGAGACCTTCAATTCAGTGATTAACTCGGTATTTAACCACTCACTAATAAAAGCAGCGACTCTCGCGGGGGCATGTTCTTCGTCAATCCATTCACAGACACCCGCACAAATTTTAGCAAAATTTGCTCCTTGCATCACTTGATCTAATGCCCAAGCTTCATCAACCTCAAGCGAGCGATAATAGGTTTTTAAGTCTTTGCGCCAGATTAACCATGGGATAGGGTGTTCGGCAGATTCAATCTCAATTTCCCCTGTTTCATCATCAATCGCTGCCCAGAGTTGTGGCACATTCCACTGTAAATCGACTCGTGCGACAGAAGGGTGCAGCACAAAACTTAAACCAGCCCATGACTCTGGTGCAATGGTTTGCAAAGCATCTAAGCTTAGTGATGGTACATCGCCCGCATCAAAGGCATTACGCAACGCCCATTCAAAGCGAGCCATTTCGGCTAAGACCAGAGTATCGCTATAATGCTTTTCTAAAAAATCAGCTAACTGGCTACCAAAATAACGAATAGAAAAATGTTGCGAAGGGTATTCTGCAATGTATTTAACCCCTTCGTTATAGAAGCTTTCATCACCTAATAAGGTATGTACTGAAGGGTAGTTATCAGATAAAGCATCGATTAAACGGTAACGATAAGCATTAGCATAGATAGCCAGTCTTGTTTCAATACTGACTTTTTTTGTACCCCTCACACTCGCGTGAATATCGCCACTTTCTGTTTGTAGCCATTGCATCATATCGCGCTGTAAAGTCAACAGATCAGACATGAGTGCTCTCCAAAATATCGGCTGATATTTTTTTCATCTGCTCATATTCCCTCATTAATTCAGCTAAATCAGGAATATTATCATCACGTTCAATCATTGCAGAGACTGCCCCAAAGCGTTTAACGGATTCAGCGTATAAATCCCATACCGATTGCACAATATCATGATCGTGGGTATCAATAATATAATCCCCATAATCACTATGTCCTGCTAAATGGTGCTGTTGCACGCGCTCTTTGGGCACACCGTTTAGATATTCTAAGGGATCAAACTCATGATTGACGGAGCTAACATAGATATTATTAATATCGAGTAGTAATAAACAATCCGCCTCTTCAGCCACTGCCGATAAAAATTCCCATTCCGTCATATGTGATTGTGTATAGCTCACATAGCTAGATACATTTTCAATTAGTATACGACGTTCTAAAAATGCTTGGACTTGTTGAATACGCGAGGCAACATGCTTAATAGCCTCTTCGGTGTAGGGTAGCGGTAATA
>JALVDG010000275.1 GCA_027009095.1 Thiotrichaceae bacterium | reverse complement strand
CTCTCCTATAAACTCATATTCAGATAAATTCTTTTCAGGTATTTGTCCAGATGCAGCCAGTATTCCCAGAGCAATAGGCAAATCAAAACGTCCACCATCTTTAGGAATATCAGCAGGTGCAAGATTTATGGTGATACGTTTACTGGGAAATTCAAAGTTAGAATTAATAATTGCCGCACGCACACGATCTTTACTCTCTTTCACCGCGGTTTCTGGTAGACCAACAATAGATAATCCAGGCAATCCATTACTTAAATCAACCTCAATTATAACTAAAGGGGCATGTATTCCATCATTGGTACGGCTATAGACTAAGGCTAAACTCATGAGATAAGTGGTATTAATTATTAAAAATTCACCATAGCAGATATAAATTAGTCCACGAATTAATCATCGATAAGAGGTATGCTTGTTCATATTTTACGAGTACGAGGTCATTATGTCGGATAGATTAGAAGCTATTAAAATACGTTTGCAAGAATTTGCGAAAGAACGAGACTGGGATCAATTTCATTCACCTAAAAATTTTTCAATGGCATTAATTGTAGAATGTGCCGAGTTAGTGGAGCATTTTCAGTGGCTAACTGATGAGCAAAGTAAAAATTTACCCGCGGAAACATTAGATGAAGTATCCCTAGAAATGGCAGATATTATGATGTATTTAATTCGTTTAGCAGATAAGCTAGACATTGATTTATTACAAGCAGTGGATCGTAAAATTGAGTTAAATGCGATTAAGTATCCTGTTGAAAAATCAAAAGGGATTGCGACAAAATATAATAAGCTTTGAGTTTGCTATAATTGACACAGAGCTCATTTGCGATAAGCAATAGGATGTTGAACTCTAGAGTTTCAAAGACTTAAAAAACAAGTGGTAATATTTTGGTTAGACTGATGAATCTCCTTGAAATAAGCTAAAATAGTCCTTATTTTTAGAGCATGGGGTTTATACTTCGTAATAAAAAATAGCAGATAAATAAGACGATATCAGGTGAGCATGAATATAGAAGAAGTAGGTGTAACAAAGGCAGAGTACAATATTGGTGATGTTATTTATCATAGTCATTATGATTTTCGGGGCGTGATTGTTGATGTTGATGCTCGCTTTTCTGGTGATGAAGAGTGGTACGATGATGAGGAAGGAGTAAAAGCACCAAAAGACGCACCTTGGTATCATGTGCTTATCGATGAAGATACTACAATGGCCTACGTTGCAGAGCAAAGTATTCGTTCGGATCCGTCTGACATAGAGGTAATTCATCCTATGATAAATGACGTATTTACACGAACCTCCTCGGGTAAATATATGCTACGTCAAATAGTTAATTAACCCAAATTACTTAATATTTTGATCCATTAAAGATGGATACTGCGTGGCTTAATCACTCACCCTATTTTATTGCTTTTATCACAGGGCTTTTGGGGGGAGTCCATTGTATCGGAATGTGTGGTGGTATCGTTGGCATGTTATCTCTAAGCCAACAATCGACTACTCAAAAGCCATCTCTTATACAGCAATTACCCATTTTATTAGCCTATAATCTCGGACGTATTGCAGGTTATATTACTGCAGGCGCGCTCATGGGTGCTTTAGGTGCTGGCTTAATAAACCTTTCTGGTTTAGATCAAACAAAAAAAATACTATTTGTTATTGCAGCTCTATTTATGTTGCTACTAGGCTTATATTTGGCAGGGCTATGGAATACATTGTCTATCGTTGAACACCTCGGTGCTAAACTATGGAAACACATAGAACCAATCAGTCGACGCTTTATTCCCGTTAACACAGTACAACAAGCCATTCCTCTCGGTTTTTTATGGGGCTGGCTACCATGTGGACTTGTTTATACTATCTTGATTATGTCGCTTTCTGCTGGAGGTGCAATAGAAGGAGCATTATTAATGCTATCTTTTGGTTTAGGCACGTTACCAAACTTACTAGCAATGGGTGTTATTGCAGGCAGATTATCTAAGTGGACTCGTCATCCAACCGTTCGTTTGCTAGTAGGGTTCTTAGTAATGATAATGGCAGTAATGACACTGCTAAAAGTATTGTAACTACTCAGCACAATCAGTAATTGCCCAGATTGTGCTGAGTAGTTACAAAGTATTTTAGTTTATACTGCTTCTTCACCTGCCAATAGCGCACCCACAAATTCATAAGCATCAAATACTTGTAAGTCATCAATGCCTTCACCTACACCAATAAAGCGTATCGGTATTTTAGCTTGCTCTGCAATCGCAAATAAAATGCCGCCTTTTGCGGTGCCGTCTAATTTAGTCACGGTTATACCTGTCACGCCAATAGCAGCATCAAATTCTTTGGCTTGGGCGAGTGCATTTTGTCCGATGCTAGCATCAATAATCAGCATCACCTCATGGGGGGCTTCTGGGTCGATTTTTTGCATTACGCGTTTCACTTTTTTCAACTCTTCCATTAAGTTGTCTTGTGTGTGTAAGCGTCCTGCGGTGTCGGCGAGTAGAATATCAATGCCTCGTGCCTTGGCTGATTCCATTGCATCATAAATAACTGATGCACTGTCTGCCCCTGTACCTTGGGCGACGACAGGAATATCGTTGCGCTCGCCCCATACTTGTAACTGTTCTACAGCCGCAGCACGGAAGGTGTCGCCTGCGGCTAGCATCACCGATTTACCTTGATTTTGATATTGCTTTGCTAGCTTTCCGATTGTGGTGGTTTTACCTGCACCGTTGATGCCGACCATTAAAATAACCGTAGGCTGATGCTCGTCTTTAATTTCAAATGGCTCAGAGACAGGGTGAAGTATTTTAATCATCACCTTGTACATCGACTGCATCAGCGCATCAATATCTTCTAGTTCTTTGCGTTTTACTTGGGCGGTTAATTGGTCGATGATTTTCATGGTGGCTTCCATGCCCACGTCTGCCATCAATAAACGTGTCTCTAGCTCTTCGAGTACATCATCATCAATTCTCTTTTCACCTAAAACAACCGTGCTAACGCCTTCAGTCAGTGCGCTACCCGTGCGCGATAAACCTTGTTTTAAGCGGGAAAATAAACCTGCTTTGGTGGTTTTTTGTTTGGGTTTTTCTACAATAGGGTTAGATTCAGTCGGCGCTAAGCTAGCTTTTTCTTCACTTGATTCGGCTAAGCTCTCCGTTACTTGTTCTTTTATTACTTTTTCTTCAGGCTTTTTTTTCTTAAAAATACGAAACATCGTTTATACTCGGCACTACTAACAATTAAAAATAGATGAGATCAATGAATCGAATAATATCACGCTGCCTACTGCTTATTGCAGTTCTTTTTCTTCCTTGGGCTGCTTTTGCTAAAAAAGCACCTGCTTCCCCCCCTGATAATGCCGCTAAAGTATACGAAAGTGTGCTCGATAATGGTATGAAAATACTGGTAAAACAGGATAAACGCGCACCGATTGCGGTATTGCAAATATGGTATCGAGTCGGTACAAGTTACGAGCATGAAGGGATTACGGGGCTATCTCATGCTTTAGAGCATATGATGTTTAAAGGTACTAAAACCTCACCATCGGGTCAGTTTGAGGAAATCCTTTCTGAAAATGGCGCGCGTAATAACGCCTTTACCTCACAAGATTACACCGCTTATTACGAAGTATTAGCCAAAGACCGCATTGAAGTCGCCTTTAAGTTAGAGGCGGATCGTATGCGTAATTTGGTTTTAGATGCTAATGAGTTTAAAAAAGAAATTGAAGTCGTCAAAGAAGAGCGTCGCATGCGTACCGATGATAATCCTATATCATCAATGCGCGAGCAATTTAATGCCGTAGCCTTTATGAATAGTCCTTATCGCTCACCTGTGATTGGTTGGATGATCGATTTAGATACAATGAAGCTAGATGATCTGCGTGATTGGTACAATAAATGGTACGCACCTAATAATGCCACCTTAGTCGTTGTTGGTGATGTTGATCCTGACAATATCAAAGCCTTAGCAGATAAATATTTCGCTAAAATTCCTCAGAGTAAACTACCTGTTGTGAAACCTCGCACCGAAGTTAAGCAGTTTGGTGAGCGTTATCTGCAAGTAAAATTACCTGCAAAAGTACCTAGCCTACGCATGGGCTTTAAAACACCTGGTATGATCGATGCAAAAGGTGAAAACGCCAAAGTAGCAAAGTGGGAGCCTTATGCGCTAGAAGTATTAGCGACGATTTTAGACGGTGGCAGCAGTGCGCGTTTATCGAAAAACCTCATTCGTGGCAAAGAGATTGCGGTGGGAGTAGGGGCTGGTTATTACGGCTATGGACGCTTGCCTGATTTATTTGTGTTAACAGGCACGCCCGCCAAAGGCACAACGGTTATGCAATTAAAAGAAGCACTGCTTAACGAAATTAAAACCTTGCAAGAAGAGTTAGTAACAGAAGATGAGCTAAAGCGTGTTAAAGCACAGGTTATCGCATCGGAGGTGTACGAGCGTGACTCTATCGAGCATATCGCAACACTACTTGGCTCTTTAGAATCGGTAGGCTTAGGCTATCAGCTAATGGATGAGTATGTGCCACAAATTTTAGCGGTTACACCAGAGCAAATCCGAACGGTTGCTAAAAAATACCTTATTAATGATCATCTCACCGTTGCCGAGTTGATTCCGCAAGCAATCAAATCATCATCAACGCCAGAAACAGGGAAAGCACAATGATAAAAATAATGAAACTTCCTATCAGCATGGGCTTATTTATAATTGCCCTATTTGCAAGCAGTGTGAGTTTTGCTGCACCTAAAATACAACATTGGATCAGTGATAATGGCTTGGCGGTCTATTATGTCTATGTGCCAGAACTACCAATGATGGATTTACGTCTCACCTTCGATGCAGGTAGCGCGCGCGATGGTAATAAATTAGGTGTTGCAGGTTTGACAACGGCAATGCTCGACAAAGGTACGGCGACACTTAATGCCGATCAAATCGCAGAAGCATTTGAATCTGTTGGGGCTGAGTTCTCCGCAGGTTCTGCCCGTGATATGGCATGGATAAGTATGCGTACCTTGACCTTGCCAGAAGAGCAAGAAAAAGCCCTAAAAATATGGTTAGATGTTATTAAAAATGCCTCTTTTCCGACGAAAGATTTTGATCGTTTAGTCAAGCAAGCACTGGTGGGCTTGGAAGCGGAAAAGCAAAGCCCTGCTGCCATTGCAAGCAAAGCCTTTTATAAAAATCTTTATGGTGATCATCCCTATGCGAAACCTGCAAGTGGCACAGAAGAAACCATTAAAGCCATGCATATTGAAGACTTAAAAGCGCATTATTCGCGTTATTTTGTCGCAAAAAATGGGCAGTTGGCGATAGTAGGCTCTATCAAAAAATCAGATGCAGAAGCACTGGCTAAACGAGTAGCAGGGGTATTATCGGCAGGAGCAAAGGCAGCTAAGATTCCTGCAGTAAAACCATTAGAAAAATCAAAAGTAGTGCGTATTGAGTTCCCATCCTCACAATCACACGTCATGATCGGTCAGCCTGGTACAAAACGTGGCGATAAAGACTACTATGCATTGTACTTAGGCAATCATGGACTCGGCGGCAGTGGCTTTACCTCACGCCTGATGAAAGAGGTACGCGTTAAACGCGGTTTATCGTATAGCGTCTACAGTTACTTTATTTCGATGCGTGAACAAGGACCGTTTTTATTAGGTTTGCAAACCAAAAATTCGCAAGTAGACGAAGCGGTAAAAGTCGCTACCGATGTGGTTAAAAACTTCCAAAAAGATGGTCCTAGCGAAGCGGAATTAAACGCCTCGAAAACAAATATCACAGGCGGCTTCCCGCTAAGAACGGCGAGTAATGACGATATTATTGGCTATATCGCAATGATTGGTTTTTATGGCTTACCCCTAGATTATCTGGATACATTCACAACAACCATTGAAAAAATCAGCCGTAAAGAGGTGATGGATGCTTACACTCGTCGTTTGCACCCTGACAAATTCTTAACCGTTATTGTTGGTAAAAAAGAAGCACAAGTAGCGTCAGAGAAAAAACCAGAGAAAGCCACTGCCGATGCGCCGAAATAAAGGCAAAGCGAGAGCAAAAGCCACCACCAATAGCTTACGAATTATTGGTGGTCGCTGGCGCAGTCGAAAACTCAATTTTATCTCCGCAGAAGGACTACGCCCCACACCAGACCGAGTACGCGAGACACTGTTTAACTGGTTACAAGGCAACATCGCCCAAGCGCATTGTTTAGATTTATTTGCAGGTAGCGGCGCTTTAGGCTTAGAAGCCTTATCGCGGGGTGCATCATCGCTTATTTTTGTCGAAAAAAATCGAGCAGCCGCCAAGCAGCTATCACAAAATCTAGCACTATTAAAAGCAAAAGACAGCGTAGAAAACACCGATGCACAAAGCTATCTGCAAACAGCCAAAAAACCTTTCGATATCATCTTCCTTGATCCACCTTTTCGTAAAAACCTCCTGCCTAACATACTCGATAGCATTATCAAACAACAACTCCTTAAACCAGAGGGGTTAATTTACTTAGAACACGAAGCCGAAGAAAGTTATCACTGGCAAGACTGGGGGCTAGTAGAGCTAAAAGCAACCAAGGCAGGGCAGGTGAGGAGTATGTTATTAGCCTTAGCTTGAGTACTTAGGATCAACTCAATAATCACTAAAAACTAGCAGATATTAACCGCAATGCACCTTATACTTGGCAAATTTTTAATTCACATGAGGCATCTATATGAAACTCCCTTTCTTGAAACAAGTTTGCTGGGTTAATATCTTATTTTTTATTATGGTGTTCTGCTTGTTTGTGATAACGCTATTAAGTGGCTGTGGTACAAAAGGTGATCTTTACCTTCCTAATAGTCCTAAAGTATCAACCACATCAAACTGACGGATACAATGTGGTTGATGTACTACTATTAGGTTCTGAATTAGCGATTTATAAACCTAGTGTAAACAACACTTTTTGTACTTCTTTCCACTACCACAAGTACAGGGATCATTTCGACCTATTTTAGGTTCTTCTCGGGTGTAGGTTTTATCGGGGGTTGCCGTTTCTAAGGTGTCGTAGAATGTTTTTGGTGTGCCTTTATTGATTGGTTTTTCTCGTAGACCTAAATTTGCTTCTACTGCGTCTAATGTTCCTGCTATTGCTATATTAATGGCGTCTTTTACATATAGTTGTCGAATATCATCGATCAATTCTGCTGCGTTTAAGTGCATCACTACACAGATTAGCAGTGCATTAAAGTCTTTTGCTTTGTAATCGGCTTGTGTTAGGTAAACGTGAAAGGCATTTAATACTTCATCACGGGCTTTTAAGTGATAGGCGGCTATTTTCCCTAAGCCCTCACTAACAATGCTGCGCGATGGGGTGCTGTTAGAGTGATCTAAAATATAGTCCAGCAAAGGACGAATAGCGGGTTGCCCGATAAGTCCTAATACTTCCGACATTTCGGTAATCGCCCACTCATCATTTACCTTAAAGAAAAAATCAAGCATGGAAACTAAAGGCTCGACGGCTTCGACTGCCCTTAATTGCCCTAAAGTACGCCATGCATACAAAGGAACCCATACTGCATTTCTATCACTTGATGTACTTAAGGTCTCGTCTTGAACTAATGCGATTAGTTCAGGAATATGTTCTTGAGTAAAGCCAAGTTGTATATAGTTATGCCATCCATTCGCTCCCTTCTTTTTATCTAATAGTCTAGGGTCACCTAATTGATAAAGTTGGGCTATTGTTTCATTCATTGTGATTTGTCCATTGGTGATAGAGTGCTTTCTATTTGCTTTCAAATGTTGCTTCAAGGTCTTCTAACTCACCTGCTACACTTAAATCAACACAGCCTTGCTTATACAGTGAACGGATACTATCGACAAGTTCTACTGCTTTTAAGTCGATGAGTTGCTGAATTAAAAAGCCATTTAAGCGTTGTGCAAAACAGTCTGGTGCGGATAAATAGGTTTTATATTTTTCAAGTACGCTGTCTCGGCAATCGGGATATGTTTTTGCGATATTAGCAAGTGCATCATTTGCGATTAAACGAGAGTGCGATGAGTTTGAAGCATCGCATAAATAATTTCCGACGGCTTCTATTGCAGGTTTGCCTATCATGCCAATTACTTCTGGAAGTTCTTTAAATGCTGTATTGTCTTCTACAAGACTAAAGAATTCAAAGACTGAAATTAAAGAGTCTATCGCATCAACTGCTTTTAATTGACCTAATGTTCTCCAAGCATGGAGATGAAGCCACATTCCGTGTTTGTCTTTTGGCTCTTCGTATAAATCTTCATCAGTGATAATGGCGATTAAGTCAGGGACATCCAACGCTGTAAAGCCATACTCTAAATAGTCTGGCCATTTTGAAGTATCGTCGATATCAAGTTCTGTTGGATCACCTAAATCATTTAATATTGCAATTTTTTCGTTCATATTACCTGCTGTGATACTAAATTTAATGCTATGCCTAAGATGGTTTGTCATTATTACTTTTTCAAGCAAATATTGTATAGTCGCACGCTATCAGGTATATCAAAAAATCTAAATGAAACGTAACTACTCAGTTTATACTCTCTTTCTATTAAAAAACATCTACTATTATCTCTAAACAAAAAAGGTATACTATGCCTTCCCAACCCGCTGATTTGCTGCTAAATGTTCAATAAACTCCTTTTTAACCTTATATTACTTTTAAGCCCTAGCCTGCTTTTTGCTGATGATATTGACCTCTTTATTATGGCAGGGCAATCCAATATGCAAGGCTGGCGTAGTGATGCCGCGCAATATCCTAAGAATGGTATCGCATACGATAAAGACATCCCGTTTTACTGGGAGGCAGTAGATTACGCATCATCTAAAGGTGAATGGTCATCTTTAGAACCTCAAGCGGGTCATTTCTTAAAAGGTCATTTTGGCCCTGAAGTAAGCTTTGCACGACAACTAAAACGGGCAAGTTTTAACCCTGCTATCTTCAAATACAGCTTTGGTAGTAGTAATTTACGCGATGTATGGAAAGCACCAGGTAAAGGTGGTTTATACGATAAAATGGCCGTGCAACTGAAACAAGCCATCAAAAAATTAAAGAAGCAAGGGCATACCGTCAAGATTCGTGCTTTTATCTGGATTCAAGGAGAGAGCGATGCAGATACCGATAAACTAGCAAATACCTATTATAATAATCTACACACACTATTAAATCACATGCGTCACAATGTTGTTAAAAATGACAAACTACCTATTTTACTAGGTGTAGATGAACAACATCCTCGGGTTAAATTACGTCCTCTTATTGTCGAAACACAAAAAAGAATCGCAGCTGAAGACTCTAATATTATTTTCACCTCAATGATGGGTCTTGAGAAGTCCGATGTCACACACCTAACAGCTAAAGGTGTGATACAACATGGTAAGCGTTTATTTAATAGCTATATAAAACTGACCTTTCTACCCCCAACGTTAGAGAGCTTATGGAAGTAGCTCCTTTAGATTAAGGTGGGACTACAGGGATATTTAAGAGTTTACAATGGATATTTCAACGTGGTTTTTATTTGTTGTTGTTACTAGCATTATGGTCATAAGCCCTGGCCCTGCTATTTTATTGGCGATTACTAATAGTATTGCTTATGGTTTACGCGCTACATTTTATTCTACGCTAGGTAATGAACTAGGTTTACTGTTTATCTCTTCTATCGCCATCTTAGGCTTAGGGGCAGTATTACAAACCTCAACAACACTCTTCTTTATTCTAAAAACAGCAGGTGCGGTCT
>JALVDG010000274.1 GCA_027009095.1 Thiotrichaceae bacterium | reverse complement strand
CCCACGCTATACACAGCCTTTAAGCTCAGCGCACCTAGCTCTGCTAATCGTTGATATGCCTGAGATTCTATCTCTGCAATCCCTTCTAGCATTGCCTGAAAATAAACAACATCCTCTTTAGGACGAGGGGTTAATAATGCTTCTTTTTTGGGGTCAGCATAAGGAAATCTCTCGCCTGTTTTAACTAAGGGATAATAGCTTAATGATGTGGGAATATTAGGTTTTAGTAAGGGTGTCATTTGCGTTAATTGTGAAGGGGTAAAGTATTTTAGTAGTACCGCTCCCCCACTGTTTGATGCACCACCAATCAACCAGTTATCACCCAAGCGATGACTATAAATACCAAACTCAGGCGCAAAAACAGGCTGATCAGAAATTAATTTAATCGCTAAGGTACTCCCTAAAGAGCTAACCGCCTCCCCTATTTTATTCGCCCCTGTGGCAATAAAAGCGGCAATACTATCGGTTGTTCCTGCCACAATATTTAGGTCGGAAGGCAAATCTAACTGCTTCGCTACTTGGGAGTTAATTTGAGTGAGTGCTGTTGCTGGCTTATGCACATTAGGTAGTAGCTCTATAGGGATGGATAAATCAACAAACCAATCAGGCCACTTATTGTTAATACTATCGTAGCCTAGTTTTAAGCAATTATTTTCATCACTATGAGCAAAGTCTTGTGATAACTGCCCCATGATCCAGTCTGCTTGATGTAAAACATGAGCAGGAGAACAATTAGGATGATTTTTTAATAGCCACAGCATACGCGCTAAGCTACTACTCGCCCCCTGCGCACCACTATTTTCGGGTACTTTCTCGGCGATAAGTTTAGCTTCATCACTGGCACGAGTATCGTTATACATCAATGTGATTGACACTGGCTTACCAGCTTTATCAGTTAATAATAAAGTCCCTGATGTGCCATCAATCGCGATACTGTTTAATCGTCGCTTTAAGTCTAGAGGACATGCAAGTAATAGCTGAGATACGCTTTCCCACCACAATAAAGGTGTTTGCTTATCTGCACTAGGGTAGCGAACTTGTTGACTATAAACTTGGCTTTTTTGCTCATCAATAAGCACCAAGCGACAGCCCGATGTACCAAAATCAACACCTGCATAAAGAGGGCTAACTAATTTCGACATACTAAATAATTAACTGCTTTAAGCCTCTGAGTCTGCTCGATTAAATACCCGTATATTAATCTCCACGCAATTGTGTATTGTTGTATGAATAGTACATTTATGCGCTGCTCGCTCCACTGATTTTAAGCGCTTTTCGGGTAGCTCAGGCCAGTAAATATCCATATCAATCGCTTTAAAGCGTGTCGGATCAGAGTCAAAACTCCACGTTAATTTAGTCACAATGTTTTCAATTTCCACATCCATGCGTAGCGCATAATGATCTAGCACTGCAAAAGTACATCGCCCGAGTGATGTCACAAACATCGCTAAAGCACTTAATTTCTGCATTTTATTCTCTAGAACAATCTCAAGATCATCAAGATCAAAACGTGATAAACGTAATTCAGTCTGCCCCTGTACCTGTACAATCATATTCTTCCCCTATAACGCTTTAACTGCATCTAAAACCTTCGCAGCATGATCTTTAACACGCAAATTCAACCATTCCTTACGCAATACACCCTCTTTATCAATCAAAAAAGTGCTTCGCACAATCCCCATATACTCTTTACCGTAATTTTTTTTCAGTTGCCATACACCAAAGTGCTCACATACCTTGCCATCCTCATCTGAAATCAACTCAAAAGGAAACGCTTGCTTCGCTTTAAAATTCTCATGACGCTTCATACTATCACGCGACACCCCAAAAATTTCAGTATCCAGAGCTTGAAATTCAGAATATAAATCACGGAAATTTTGCCCCTCTGTTGTACAACCTGGCGTACTGTCTTTGGGATAGAAATAGATGACGACATTCTTCTTACCTTTGTAATCAGAAAGGTTAAAAGTAGTACCAGACGTTGCTGGTGCTGAAAAATTTGTAACCGTTTGACCTATCTCGGCTTTACTCATAAAGATTTCCTATCTGTTTGACTGGGTGCGTCATGATAACGCATTGTTATCATCATGCGAATAAAAACACCCGCACGACTTAAAAAACCTGAGTGTAGAAAATTATATTTAAGTAAAAAAATAAAATGCTTGAAGCGATGACCATCAAATATTAAATATTCTAAATACCCCTCTAGCAAGGCTTTATCAGTATTATCTAAAGTATATCGCTCAATAAACTGGCGGATTGTTTTATCCCTCGCATCCTCTTTAAAAGGTAGTAAAAAATCCAGTTTAAGCCATCGAGAAAAAGAGAGCTTTTTTATCCCTATATTTTTATTGTTACTGGTATTTTTCTGATGAATCCTATATTGAACCAAAGGCTTATTGATTGTTTTTCTGATTCCAAAAAACTCATTAACCAAAGCAAACCAATAATCATGGTATTTTAATTCTTTCGGAAAGGGTAAAGCCAATTCTAGCAATACTCTATTCATAACAATCGTATTCCCCATGACACCGCAGTATCCCAGAATATGGCTAAGGGATTTTTTATTTGGGAAAACAAGTGATTTTT
>JALVDG010000273.1 GCA_027009095.1 Thiotrichaceae bacterium | reverse complement strand
GCTTAGTCCCATATTTTTTTCTATTTCTGCGCGTGAATCAGCAAACTCAAATTTTATTTGTGCATTATTAAGGTTGTCAGTGATAGGAGGATGAGTGTAGGAGTGTGTTCCTATTTCGTTTCCTAGTTGGATGTATTGTTTGTATAAAGGAGCTGAAACTCCCCAGTCGGTCATTTCATTTTCGCTAGGGTTATTGCCTACATTTATGTAGTAAGAGCCAACGAAATCGTAGCGATTTTTCCATATTTTAAGTTGGTTTAATAATGGCACTTCAACAGTCGCAACCTCGTCGGAGAACATACTTTGATCCATATCATTACGCGATACAAATAAAGCTTTATCTCGTCCCATTTGTAATGTTGCAGGTGACTTCTCGCCCCATATACTCCATTGTAGTACAGGCCATAAAAGGTTGGCATCAGCCATACCCTGTACAGTGGCGAAGTGTGCATGTCGCCCTTTGTTGGTAATGGTAATGAGTTCATTTTCAACTTGGTTTCCGTTGATAATTTGTTTTGCAATAACTTTACTTGGATAGGCACCTGTGGGGGTAAAGTAGTCTGTATAGTCTTGGGTGTAGCTTATTATCGTTTCGTTATTATTGTACTCATTGACAAGTGCTGGATGAGTCACATCCGTTGCCTTGATGGTAAAATTAAGAGGACCTGCACCATCAACACGCTCAATACCCAAAATATCTTTCATACGGACATAAGAGTCGCCCGCAATAGCTGCTCCCGTTTCGGTATTGGTTAGAAAGTTTCCAGCTGTGACGATACCAACGTTATAGGTATTAACGGCTGTCTTTAAGTTAGTGGCAATTTGATCTAATTGACTGCTTTTTACATAAGAGAAAAGGGGGAAAAGTAAGGTTTTATATTGACGAATTTTATTAATATCTAATAGATCGTCTTCATTAATTAAATCATAAGGCAGACCAGCCATCATGGCTTGAGTTTGTACACTTCTAAATAGCTGGGAGTAATTTGTAGGATTCCAGAATTTTTGCTCACTTGTTTTAGAGTATACGATAGCTAGTTTTCGGCTTAAGCTATTAGGCGCAGGAGGAGTTGTTTCGAATACAGTGTTTCCACCTCCTCCATTACCGCCATTGCCCCCGTTTCCACCATTACCCCCGTTTCCTCCACCATTTGTTTTTTCTCCACCACAGGCGGTTGCTAATAGGAGTACAGAAGTGATAATCAGTAATTTATTCATTTGAAGCCCTCTTGGTTTCAGTGCAAGGTATTATTTCTTGATAGTGGCAAACAGATCTAAAAATGGAAAAAATTAAACACTTCAATGGTTGTTTTAATCAGATTAAAAAATATTCTAAGGGTATTTTTTCAGTCTGCTTGGAGGGAGTATTGCTTAGAAGTCAGTAACAGTAATAGAAACCCCCGCGCTTTTGCCATGCCAAGCTTCACTTTCTCTGCTTGATTCGGTGTAACTAGCGTGTGCATTTATACTGGTTTTTTCGGATATTTTATATTTTGCTCCAACGGTAACGCCACTTCCTGAAGCCCAGTCATACCCTTTTTCTTTGCTACGATTAATATTTCCATTGACATTAACGCTTAGTCTTTTATTCACATTAAAGTTGCTACTAAGGATGACAGCATGTGATTCATAGTCTTCAGGTGACCAATAGTTAGATTTTTTATCGTCGTAAGATAATGATTGAGCCTCTACACCTAACCATACCCATGGAGTATCAGGTGATATGCCATATAAAGCCGCCGCTCTATGGTGTCTGGAGTAATTTCCATCACTTAACTCTCTGTATTGTGAGCTACCTTCAATAATGACTCTTTTGCCTGCTCTCCAGCTCCCAGAAAGTCGGCTGGTCTCTGCTGAGACAAGTTTATTATTGTCGTCTTGAATAATGGCTTCTTTAAAGAGTAAATCTTCACCATGCTCTACATTAATGGCTACTTTTTTATTCGGTTTTACGGTTACTTTTGCGTTGTAGTTAGTAAACTTAGAAGTGAGCTTGGTTCGATGATTAGTGATAAACACAGCCCCAACACTTAATTGAGAGCTAATGTATTCATTAAATTCTTTTGTTATCTCACCGATAATGGTATTACCGTCATATACATCAGCATTTTTTTCGCCATGAAATTCATAATCATGGGCTTTTAGTTTCCAGTCGACTGCTGCTTTCTTGTTTTTTCTATGATAGACAGCGACCTTATCGACAATGTGAATACCATTTTTGTCGTCATAAATAGAGGCTTTTGCGGTAAAATCTTCGATAATATTGTCGATATTATCTGCGTTGGCGGTAATTGGAGCCGCTACACCTATGACTAAACAACTAAGTAGTGCATTGTTACTAGGGTTTAAAAAAATATTATTAGTTGTTTTTTTCATTCTCAACTCCTTAAGATTCAGATACATGTTGAGAACAATATTCTCAACTTCCTAGCAAAAATTTTAACAATAGATGTCACCAAGGTATCTGGAGCTTGTCTTGAGAAAGGAGCGGATTGTCGGTTTATATACCGTTAGTCAGAAGTATTTGCTTGAAAGGGTAATAGATCAGCACTTTTTGAAAGTACTGATAGGTATTGTATAAGAGGTGGGAG
>JALVDG010000272.1 GCA_027009095.1 Thiotrichaceae bacterium | reverse complement strand
GCCCTGATACCCATCTAAATCAACACTTCCTATTATTATTAAATACCATGACATCAATATAAATATGCTGGTATTGATTCTAAAAGCTGGTAAATTTGCTGGTATTTCTTACCAATAAAATCCCATACCAGCAATGAGCCACTATAAAACCTATAAACTATCAGACCCTGAATGTAGAACAGCCAAACTGTACAAGCTTCGTGATGGTGACGCGCTATCGCTTGATGTTATGCCGTCTGGTACTATAGCGATTGCCAAGTAGCTATTTAGTCGTTAGCATGGCGTGTGTTATCGTTTGGGAAATAGCCGCGGCAAAAGATAAATCAGCTGAGCAGCAATTTAGAGAATTTTTGATTAAATTAAGTAGGCGACAAATGAAACACAATGTCTCCTACACAAATCCAGCCTTGCTGGCTGGGTTATGGATATACCTCTCAATGCTGGAAGTGTTGCAGACATACTCCTCGAATGAACTTGAATTAATGCATTCAATGGCTAAGGAGTTTTTATCTTGTGTAGATACCTATGTCGTCAAGGGCTACGAAAACCTTCACCGATATTCTAAAAAATAAAAGAATAACTACGTAGCATCAGTTATTTATCGAATAAAGTGCCTAAATAGCACCTTACTATAAAATCTTAAGATCTCCACGATTCAAAAAAATTATCTGCAACTAAACAATTACGCCCCATTTCTTTACCTTGATAAAGACAGTGATCAGCACGATTAATTGTTTCATCTATCTCCTCGCCCTTTTTAAAGCCTGTTATGCCATAGGTGAGCGATATATTAAATGAATGCTCTTTCCAGTTAAAACGTTGTTCATGTATTTTTTTCATAATTTTTTTCACAACGATACGTGCTTCTATCACATTTGTCTTAGGTAGCAATAATAAAAACTCCTCCCCTCCCCAGCGAGCCACTACATCCATTTTTCGAGTACTCTGTTTCATTATTTTAGCAACGGTTTCGATAACCATATCACCACAGTTATGTCCATAGGTATCATTGATATTTTTAAAAAAATCAATATCCGCCATAACTAACGAAAATGGAGAGACATTTGTTTCGGACTCAAAATGTGACTTTTCTTGATCTAACAGCTGTTGCATATAGCGTCTATTATTGAGTTTTGTTAAAGGATCTTTGCGTGATAGTTCTTGATATTCTAAAACTTGGTTTTTCGCTTTATCGATATTATTAAAAAGGATAATAATGATACCATCCCCTATGGTGTTTCTTAATTCAGTACGAATTTCAAACCAACGATATTTCTGGTCTTTACAACGTACTTTTGTGCAGAGTTGCACTAAGGAGCAGTTATCTTTGCCTAATCGTGATATTTGCTCTAACCAATCACGTTTGACTTCACGACGATAGTTTAAGTCTGGATAGGCACGCATAGTAAAGCTTAAATGGTTAGGTATCTCATCAACTTTGTAGCCAATCGTATCGATAAAAGCTTTATTAACAAATAACGTTTTACCGCTCTTGTCGTTTTTATATTCTTTAGCAATTAAAGCTGGAGTAGGTAAAAAATCGAGATACTGAAAAAATTGTATTTTTTCTTCATTGGAAGTGATCATTTGTACATCCCCTTTAGGTCTTTTTTTCTTTCACCTGATAAAGAAGAAAATTTTAACCATGAACAAATATTTTATTTTTGAAATCTTGTTTTTACACTTTTTAACTCTTACGGTTTAGTCAAATGGTGTTAAGTGTATTTATTCAACAAGTATAACAAAAAAATTCTCTAAATGATTAATTTACACACTATTTACTTTTAAATTTATTCACTAACAATGAAAGTTCTTGTTATTATCCAAATAGATAGTTGCTACTTTTTTGTGAAAAATAATTAGCTAAAAAGACTTATAAAAAAATTCATTTACAAGAAAAAACCTATTTTTAAAACAATTAAGCTGCCTTCTAAATCTCGACGGGACACGCCTTAAACGTATATACTCCCATGCCTCTTTTTTCTACCGATATATAAAAATATGAGCCAAACAAAAATGGTATTTGACACAGAAATTTTTGAGCAACTAACTGATATAGAAAGCTCTATGTTAAAAATACTTGCCATTATATATATTCCTGTGGCTGCTACTCCTCTAGCTATCTGCGCTCATCGTATTGGAATTGATGATCCTGAAACAGAACTTAGTTTCAATATGAATTCTATACGCCCTCATTTGAAAAAGATGGTTGATTTAGAATGGTTACAACTCGAAAACAATCGCTATTCTTGTCACCCTGACTTATACAACCCAATATTAAAACGCACTATCGAAGACGGTGACTTTAAAAAAATAGCCGAACAAGTAATAGACTCTTTTCCACCTCGTGAAGATAGCGGCATTCTTGCATGGCAAAGTGTTGATCATGGTATTGCACACGCCCGTCTTTATATGTTTTTAGGTAATCATAAAAAGCTACAAGAAGTATTAGATAGTCTTTATGCCCGTTACACCTATTCGGAGTCGATTTTAAACAGTGTTGGCTTCTACTCCGCAATGTTTGGCGATCCAATTGATACCGACATGCTATCGCTACTAGACGATGAAACTTTTTTTCTCGCATGCAATGAATTAAGTTATACAGGATTAACCGAGCTAAAAGATATTAGCCATTTATGGAAGTTAATGAATGAGCGTGGTTTAAGTAAGCAGTCAGAAAACATAGACAATAGCGATGTCCGTGAGCTTTACAGTATTTTAAGTGGTCAAAAAGCGTTATTTTCACCAAAACCTGAGCCATTAAGTCTTTCTACCGTATTTTGGTATATTGCCGATAGCGCACGACAACTTATTGATAAAAACACACAAGGCATTCGCACTGAGGCTTGTATTACACAATACGAAACTGCGGTAGAAAGCTACCGTCAACTTAAATATCTAAAGAAAAATCAATCGATTATCTTTAATACAGAGTTAGAAAAATTCTATCTTTTAGCCCTAGTTGCACAAGGGGATGCACTCTCCTTAAAGAAAGCTAGTGCATTTTTAAAGAAGGTAGAAACCGATATTGATCATTCTCTCATGGCCGCCTACAGCGAAGCATTAGAGACAGGGCTGTTTAACTTTCATATCGACTCCATCCTTTTGCATGAGAACACCTTCACCCCCCTATTCTATGCAATTATCACTTTTTGGCTTAATCAATCACTGCCAAAAGATGTTGTGGATATTATCGAAAATCAATACCTGCATATAAAAAATAATAACTATGCATGGCTAGCCGCAGAGTATGCGACAATTTTATCTCACTTTGCTGAAGACGAGGCGATTAGAGAAAGCTATCAACTAGAAGCTAAGCATCAGCACCAAGCATTAGAAACACAATCCTTATTTGATTTAGTCAAACCACAGGCAAAATGGGAGCGTGCACTTAACGCACTAAATCGTCTTAGCACACCAACTAAAACGAGCAATAGTGATAGCGAAGAACGCATTGTATGGATTTTAGATAATGATCGTTATGGCGAATATTTTATTACCCCAAAAATACAGAAAAAATCACAGAAAGGTACATGGACAAAAGGACGTAATATTGCACTTAAACGCCTAGTTCATGAGCGTCAAGAGTTCCCTATGCTCAGTCAAAATGACTTAAAAATATGTGATTGTATTATGGAGCAACAAAATTACGACACCTACTCATCGGAGGGGCCACAGTTTTATATCGACATGAACACTGCATGGTTAGCACTGGTTGATCACCCTGCCATCTACTGGGATCAAGCACGAGGCGCACCAATTGAAATTACCCAAGGTGATTTTGAGCTGTTAGTGAGCGAAGAAGGTGATAATTTACGCATTAGCTTCTACCCTCATTTTAACAAGGAAAAAACAGATTCACGCTATCTCATCCATAAAGAAACACCGACTCGCTTATGTATTTATCAAAAAAATGAGCAAGTGTATCGCCTAAGTGAAATTCTCTCCGATGGCTTAGTGATACCCCGTGAGGCAGAGCAAAATCTACGCGAGACACTCACCTCTCTTGCACCAATGATTAAAATACAGTCAGACCTAGAAGGTATAAATGATGCGATAGAAATACCTCCTGACGCAAGAATACACGCTAACTTATTGCCTTACGAGGAAGGTCTACGTGCAACCTTGCGTGTGCAAGCATTTGGAGATTTCGGTCCTTTATATCCTCCTGGTCAAGGTCGCGAGAAATTATTAGTAGAACACAATAATGAAACCTACAAAACCCACCGTAATCTAGCATTAGAAAAACAAAAGCTTAATGATTTGTTACTACACACTAACATTTTAGGTGATATCGATGACTATGAAGATGAATACTTATTAAATGATCCACAAGACTGCTTAGAGCTACTAGAGCAGCTACGCGAACAAGGAGATAACGTGGTTATTGCTTGGCCAGAAGGCGAAGTAATGCGTATATCATCACGCTTTGATACAAGCAATATGCGCCTTAGCATTCAACAAAAAGGCGATTGGTTTCAACTCGATGGCAATGTTGAAACAGATAATGGGCTAGTGCTTTCTTTACAGCAATTACTCCAACTATCCGAAAAGACTAAGGGACGCTTTATCGAGCTTGGTGATGGTGAATATGTCTCTTTAACCAATAAATTCCGTAAAAAATTAGATGCGATTCGTAGTTATTCAGAAACAAATGCTGATAGCACATTAATCAATGGCTTAGCAGCTTATGCTCTCGATGACTTTTTCTCTGATGTTGGCGAACTCAGCGTTGATGATGAATGGCAACAACATATCAATAAACTAAAAAATTTAGAAAAGAAAACTCATACTATTCCTTCAACCTTACAAGCAGAGCTACGTGATTATCAAACTGATGGTTTTCGATGGTTAAGTCGCTTATCCGACTGGGGAGTGGGTGCTTGTTTAGCCGACGACATGGGACTTGGAAAAACCATCCAAACACTCTCTGTATTACTACAGCGAGGCGGCGATGGTCCTACATTAGTGGTCGCTCCTACCTCGGTATGTAATAACTGGGAAACAGAAACACAAAAATTTGCTCCAACACTAACACCCATTATGTACCGTGGTAATAATCGCGAAGAGATTGTAAATAAAGCCTCAGCACGTGATATTATCATTGTTACTTACGGTTTATTACAACAAGACAGCAAGCTATTTTTAGAAAAAGAATGGCATACAATTGTACTCGATGAAGCTCAAGCAATAAAAAACGTTACAGCAAAACGGACTCGCACAGCGCATCAACTAAAGGGTAATTTCAAATTAGTAACCACAGGTACACCTATCGAGAATCATCTAGGCGAACTTTGGAGTTTATTTCGATTCCTTAACCCAGGTCTACTAGGATCACAAGAACAATTTAGACAGCGCTACATGGTGCCTATCGAAAAAGAGGGCAATAGCGAGGTACGCCAGCATTTAAAACGATTAATTCAAGCCTTTATTCTGCGTCGCCTAAAAACAGATGTGCTCGATGAGCTCCCCCCTAAAACGGAAATAACCTTAAACATTCCGCTCTCAGACAAAGAACGCGCCATGTATGAGGCAGTACGCCGAAAAGCAGTGCAAGATCTAACAAGCAAAAAACAAGAAGAAAAAGGCTCTAACCACCTCAAAGTGCTTGCCGCTATTACCAAATTACGCCTTGCTAGTTGTCATCCTAAACTCATCATGCCTGATAGCACTTTACCAAGCAGTAAACTAGAACGCTTTGCAGAGCTAGTAGAAGAGCTATGTGAAAATAATCACAAAGCATTAGTCTTTAGTCAATTTGTGAAACACCTTGATATTATTCGTCAATATCTCGATGAAAAAGGTATCAGCTATCAATATCTCGATGGCAGTACACCAGCGGCACAACGCAAAAAAGGTGTCGAAGACTTCCAAAATGGTATAGGCAAATTATTCCTCATTAGCCTTAAAGCAGGTGGCTCAGGATTAAACCTAACCGCTGCCGATTACGTCATACACATGGATCCATGGTGGAACCCTGCAGTAGAAGACCAAGCTTCCGACCGTGCCCATCGCATAGGTCAAAAACGCCCTGTCACAATTTATCGCTTAGTCGCTGAAAACACCATTGAAGAGAAAATAGTAAAGCTACATCAACGCAAACGTGATCTTGCTGATAGCTTATTAGAAGGAAGTAATATGAGTGGCAGCATGAGCGCTCAAGATATGTTAGCGTTGATACAGGAAGGGTAGTTTTTGATCACATATCATATTCTAAGTTTAATGATATGTGATTTAAAACAAACACATATTAAAATAAGGATTACTAACAAACACTGATATTGTTTGATTAAAAAACACACTAATGCTAATCTGCTCTCACTGTTTTATTTATACACTATAAAAATAATGAGAAATCTTACTACGCCAAAAATAAGCGGAGTTCATCTTAGCACAAAGATTTCTCCATAATAATACAAATTAAATCTACTCATACAGATTTAAGTAAAAAGGGGAATTATATTTTCATGAAGAAAATTATCATTATTACTGGGCTTAGCTTACTATCCGCATGTGGCGGAGGTAGCTCCCCTGCTAACTCATCTAAAACAATCACAGCACGCTTTATTGATGACCCTGTAAAAGGGCTTTCTTATAAATGCTCCTCTGGGACAACAGCAACAACGAATGCTCTCGGTGAATTTAGCTGTCCTGCAACAGATAGCGTTACCTTTACTTTAGGAAATCTACGTCTACCAAGCATTACAATGCAAAAAGGGCTTGTAACACCCTACTCTCTTTATCCTGATAATATAAATTCAGCAATTAATCTTGCCAGATTACTACAAAGTGTCGATAGCGATGGTAATAAAACCAATGGCGTTATTAATATTGCTAACAACTTAACTCTTCCTCAAAACTTAGACTTTTCAAGTACATCTTTTGGCAAAAAACTTACTATTACACTGATTGATAGAGAAACTGCAAAAAAACGACTAAATGATAATATTTTAAAAAATGGGGGAAAAATTCCCGCAGAAAAACCTGTTGATACAATAGCACCTGTTATTAACATAAAAGGTGATAACCCTCTTAGCATCGCACAAGGTAAAAGCTATACAGAATTAGGTGCAACGGCTGTTGATAATATCGACGGTAAGGTAAACGTTACAACCACTGGCACTGTTGATACAAGCATAGTAGGTAGCTATACCATTACTTACACAGCAATCGATAAAGCAAATAATAAAGCCACTGCAACACGTACGGTTATTGTTAAAAAAGCAGTCACATCTGATACAACACCACCTATTATTAGCATAAAAGGTGATAATCCTCTTAACCTTACCCAAGGTGAAAGCTATACAGAGTTAGGTGCAACGGCTGTCGATAATATCGACGGTAATGTAAACGTTACGATTACTGGCTCTGTCGATACCAGCACTGTAGGTAGTTATACCATTACTTACACTGCAATCGATAAAGCAAACAATAAAGCCACTGCAACACGTACGGTTATTGTTAAAAAAGCAATAACATCTGATACAACACCACCTATTATTAGCATAAAAGGCGATAATCCTCTTAACCTTACCCAAGGTGAAAGCTATACAGAATTAGGTGCTGCCGCTGTTGATAATATTGATGATAATGTAAGCGTCATAATCACTGGTACTGTTGATACAAGTACAGTGGGTAGCTACACCATTACTTATACCGCGACCGATAAGGCAAATAATAAAGCCACTGCAACACGTAAAGTTATTGTCAAAAAAGCAGATACGGCTAATACCACCGTATCTGATGCGATTCAGTCAGGTGATGCTAGCAATGTCACCGAACAGGCATTAATTGATGCCACCTTGGATGAAATTGAAGCGAGCAAAACTTTCTTATTAGATGCTAAAGCAAGCATCTTTAATTTAAATGATGATGGCAGTGAAAAAGCAGATGGCTCTAGTCTAACCTCAATAGACTGGAACCCTAGCCATAATGCCAGTTTACTCACCTCAACATTGGGTAAAAACACACCTTTATTAATCACCAATGCCGTCTCAAAATCGGGCAAAACAATCTATCACAAAGCGATTGCGATTATTGGCAAAAAAGGAGCTGGGCGTTATTTAGTGATGGGCGCGAATCCTTTGCGAGTAACAGGTAATGCACAAATGGAACAGTTAATGGAAAATGCAATCCGTTGGCTAACCCAGCGCAATGACTTAAAAACCGCTCCCTTTAATGTTACTCTCAGCCATCTTGATCAAAGCTCTTTGTTTAAAGATGAAAGTAAAACCAGAGCATGGTTAGATCAGCATTATGCAGGGCAAATTCACTACAATGATGCCGATACCTGTGATGCCGATGCCCTGTCCTCCTGTTTAAATCAGGACACCGATTTGCTTATTATCTCACAAGTCAGTCAAAGCGATGATAATGTTAATGCCGTTGCAACGGAGGTCAATCAGGCATTAGAACAAGGTATTCCTGTTCTGTATATCCATCATGATGGTAATCAAAAAGCACTCGGCGAGGCACTTTTCTCATCCGTATTTGATGTTACTTATCAATGGGATAATTACTGGAAACGCTTAAGCTTACAAAGCTACAATCCCGTTAGTGATATTGGCAAGTTATCAACCGATGTTGCCAAAATAAAAACCCTTTTCCAGCACCTCAAACAACAGGATTACAACTTTAACTGGAATGAATGTGATGATAATGATGATGATGACTGTTCTGCTGTCACAGGTTTAAACACAGAATTTATACAAGGTGCAAGCACTGTACGCAATATGATGCGTAGTTTTGATGCCAATAAGAAAAATATTTTCAATGAAGACGGTTATCGTCTACAAAAATTACTCGCTTTAACAGGCGATAAATTCCGTCAAAGTGTGAATTTTCCAATGGATAAAATCACCACGGATGACACGGAATTTATGAAATCCTACTACGCCGATTATGCGGTCTATAATTATCGTTCTATTAACCCTGCACAGGCTGATATGGGGAACTTTAGCCGTAGCGATTTCAGCCATATCACTCCCAGTACAAGAACAGTCAAGCTAAACAGTACTAAAGGATTCCGTTCCACAGGAGCTTATGCCCTACCAGGAAAAACTGTCACTGTTACACGTACCGATCAAAGTGATGTAAAAGTAAGTATCTTTATTAATACCTTACGCTCAAAATCCACCCATCAATGGAAGAAAAATGGCTATAAACGTCCTAAATTCCTACAAAGTCAGCATATAGAGATTAAATCAGGGGAAACCATTCGCTTTACATCGCCTTATGGCGGACCTTTGCAAGTCTCCTTTGATAAAAAAGATTTACCCGTATCCTTTAATTTCCAAAATGTAGGAGAACATGCCTATTGGTCTAGCCCTGCTGATAATGCTTCCTTTGCACAAAAGCTTGCAGCAAATGAATTTGACTGGGCTGAAATTGCCACCGCAGGTTTTGAGGTACATTCGAAACTAGACAAAATGATAGAGTCTATCAATGATGAAAAATGGGGTACAGCCGAAGAACTTGCAAATGCAGTGGTTAAATACACCAGCAACTACCCACACGTTTTAGCAGGGTTTAAAGGCGAAGGCGTCGATGCAGTACCCGAAATTCACGATTGGGCGACCTCCAAAGGCTTAACCATTGAAACCATCGACAAAGTAAAACATATGAACGCCGATCAAGCATCTTGTGGTTCGGGCTGTTCAGGTAATCCTTACGATGCTTATTGGGCATTTAATCCGATTGGTCATGGCGACATTCATGAAATGGGTCATAGCTTACAAATGAAACGCTTTGAAGGCTTCCCTAATCATGCGGCAACTAAT
>JALVDG010000271.1 GCA_027009095.1 Thiotrichaceae bacterium | reverse complement strand
AGATTTATAAATATTTATTGAAAAATGATTATATCAATGATGAAGATGACAGTATCTCTCAAGATTATCACGATGCAAAAAAAGAAGGTGAGCTTGCCAAACTTCCAGAAACACTAGAGCCTTTTAAAGAACAGATTTTTGGCTTAATTGATAGTGTGTTTAGTGATGCCCAACTACCAGAGATTGATGATGATAGAACGAAAAAAGAAAATCCGCTCAGTGATAACTTTAATAAAAAAGAGTTTCAGGCATTGTGGAAAAAAATCAATGGTAAAGCGGTGTATGCCGTTGATTTTGATTCGGAAGAGTTAGTTGAAAAATGTATTGGCACATTAAATGTAGAGCTTAAAGTTTCACCTTTAAAGTATATGGTCGTAGCGGGTGAGCAAAAACAAACGGCAAGCTATGATGACTTAAAAGCAGGTGAATCTTTTAAAGTAAAGGAGACTGAGACGTCTTATCATAAAGAGTCTATTCATTCGGCTGTGAAGTATGATTTGATTGGCAAGATAGCAGAGGGTGCAAATTTAACTCGCCGTACTGTGGCGAGTGTTTTAGGAGGTATCAGTGCTAAAGTTTTTGAACAGTATAAAACCAATCCTGAAGATTTTATCTCAACAGCAACTCGATTAATCAATGAGCAAAAAGCAACGATGGTGGTTGAAAAGTTGAGTTATGACTCGCTTGATAGTCATTACGATATAGATATTTTTACGGAGAATAATCCACCTGCTGATTTTAGTAAGGCAATAGAGGTTAAACGGCACGTTTATGACTATGTATTTACGGATTCTAAAATTGAAACTGACTTTGTAAAAGAGCTGGATACCAGCAGTGATGTAGTAGTGTATGCAAAACTACCGAATGGGTTTTCAATCCCTACGCCTGTGGGCAATTACAATCCTGACTGGGCAATCGCCTTTAAGGACGGCAATGTAAAACATATCTACTTTGTTGCTGAAACCAAAGGCACAATGTCGAGTATGCAGCTTCGAAAAGTAGAAGAGGTAAAAATCGATTGTGCTAAAAAATTCTTTGAAAAAATCTCAGCAGATCAGGTGAAATATGATGTGGTTGATAATTATGGCAAGTTGATGGATTTAGTGAGTTAGTTTTGCGATATGCAAACGATGGGTTTACATATCGCAATTATTAGTAATTTATTCGTTTAATTGAAGGTCGTAATAAATGCCATTGTTTCTAAACTTTTTTATTAGCCATATAGACAAAGATAAGCGGTTTCTTCATTAACAGTGACATCAAAAGAGCTATCTTTAGGAACTTCAAAAGATTCGCCAGTAGAGTAGCGTGTTGAAGTGTCTTCTCCTGCTAGTTTAATCGTTAAGGAGCCACTGACGACGGTCATTGTTTCTTTATCAGCGGTATTAAATACATAATCGCCTACTGCCATTACACCAATGGTTGCAGGAAGTGTTTCTGTTTGAAAAGCAATAGATTTTACTTTGCCATCGAAGTATTCATTGGTTTTAAACATGCTGTGATTGTCCATTTTGGGGATTTAAAAGTAGCAGCCTTACATCGCCTGTATTTTCACAAGCTGTGCTTCTAGCTGTGTTAAAGCAGCCTTTTGCTCTTCGGCTTGTTTGCGTACTTGATCAACGACATTAGCAGGGGCTTTGTCAGCAAAATTAGGATTATTTAAGCGTCCTTCTAAGCTTTGCAATCCTTTTTGAATTTTCTCAATTTCTTTATTTAATCGTGCTGTTTCTGCCTCTTTATCTATGATGCCAGCTAGAGGGATGAGTATTTTCATTTCACCCACTAATGCGGTGGCTGATTCTGGTGCTTCAGCATTATTAGGTAGCCATTCAGCTGATTCAATTTTAGCTAATGAGTTGATGAATATTTTATTATCTTCAAATATGTGTTTGTCGGTATCTGTCCAGTTTTGTAGTAAAATAGGCAGTGCTTTACTTGGTTTTATATCCATTTCGGAACGAATTTTACGAATACCAATAATAAAGTCTTTTACCCATTCTAGTTGTTGTTTACTAGTTTCATCAACAAGCTCAGTGTCGGCTACAGGGTAAGCTTCGAGCATAATGGTATCGCCTGTTTTTCCTGTCAGTGGCTTTATGGTCTGCCAAATCTCTTCGCTAATAAACGGCATAATAGGATGTAGTAGGCGTAGTAGTGACTCTAGCACATTGACGAGTGTATGACGTGTGCCACGCTTTGCTGCTTCGGAGCTATCATCGGAGAATAAAACAGGTTTAGATAGTTCTAAGTACCAGTCACAATACTGTCCCCATGTAAATTCATACAAAGCTTTTGCTGCAAGGTCAAAGCGATATTTTTCAAAGTGTTCGGTGACTTCTGCTATTGTTGTTTGTAGTTGCGAAATGATCCATCGGTCTGCCAGTGATAGTTCCATCGGATCATTTGCATTAAGCCCTACATCTTTATCTTCGGTTTGCATTAACACATAACGTGTTGCATTCCAGATTTTATTACAAAAATTGCGGTTGCCCTCGATGCGTTGCAAGTCGAAACGAATATCACGACCATTGGATGCTTGCGATGCAAAGGTAAAGCGTAGCGCATCTGTGCCATAGGCGGGGATGCCATTGGGGAATTGCTTTTTG
>JALVDG010000270.1 GCA_027009095.1 Thiotrichaceae bacterium | reverse complement strand
CGTTTACAGCTATATTTATGTGTATGTCCAGTGGGTCCTGCGTGAGAATGAGTAATCGAACGGGTGCATCGATTGGCTGGATGTGAGTGAGTAGTTACAGCATCATCTGTATTATTTTGTGCATAGTTGACGTTAGTTGCAGGAGTAACACTTGCTTCCGCAATAGTGAGATAGCGTTTATTAACCCAACCTTTTTGTCCATCCCATAAGATTTTAACCCATGTAGAACCATTAACTTCTCTTTCATCTCCTATTAGAGTAATTCCACTGGCGTTAGGGGGGATTTCGCTAATAACACGATACTCTGTTCCTGCACCGCTACGAATATTTAAGGTATCCCAATTAGCCACATTAATAATTTTATAGCTTTGGTTGTTAGTATAAGCAACAGCAGTTTGTATTGTACCGGCACTTAAAGTTAGCGCTGTTGCTAGAACAACTGATTTAAAATGATGTTGTATGTTCATATAACGATAATCCTTTACCTATTAAAAAATGAGATAAATCCAATAATGGGGATGCTTAGGAGCATTATTGAAATAATTTGATACACCAACTTGCCCTATTATTTATTCTGGCTTGAATGACCTAAAATCGTTGCGTAGATTGAGTGACTATGCGCCTGTTGAAGCTCAACTTAAGTCTTTAGATTATTCAATCTTAAACAATAATTCTGTATGTTATCAAAGTTATTCCGTATACGCTTCCTTAACAATTACGTAGCCTCAATATGGATAAAATACAATATGTCTTGGTGCAAGCAAAATATAGAAACTGCTTCGTCTTTGAGTATAAATCTATTCTTGGATAAGTTCATAGAATAATATTTAACCAAAACGTATTTGCAGACGCATTTGCATAATATAGCTCAGATTATAGAAATATGCATAAGAATCAATGTAATTTTATTAAATCACTTTCAAAAAAAACTGTAAGTCATTGTTATTATTTTGTAATTGTTTAACACTGATTGCTCGGTACTTAGTTTATATCTGCCCAATATCTGCGTTAAAAGCACTCACTTATAACTAATAAACTTCGCCTTTTGCTTTGAGCTCAGACAAAATAGAGCTCAATTTGAGCGGTTACGCTTTCAATGTATAAAAAGAGCTGCGGCAACGTTTCTATCTTCGGACATTAATATATTAAAGGTTCTACATGCTGCTTGTGTATCCATTACTTCAAAACCGATAGCCGATTTTATAAGAGCTAGATAAATATCTTTAGGTGGAAAAATCTGCTTGGATCCTGTACCTAATAAAATAATATCAGGCGTTAAATTAAAGAGCTGCTCTAAGTGATGAGTATTAAGATCAATATATTTTTGCGGTTGCCAGTTATAGATAAAATGGTTGGGAGTGACAATAAATCCTGTATCAAAAGTTTTATCGTTAACTCTCACTGATTCGTTGTCGTAGCCAGTAATTTGATACTGATTCTGATTGTGGTCTTCACAAAATTTCATAATAAGTAACTTGTATCTTTATAAACTAAATAATTGTTGAACTTGTCTTATGTACATTTCTAAATATTTTAATTTCCAACCTTTAACCTGAATCAGTGACTTCTCTTTGCCGTAGTTGAAGTCACTGATTCAGGTTAAAAAATGGGTAGAATTCATGCCATTTGTCATATTTTAATATACTTTTATCTTGTTGTTACAGGATGAGAATAGCGTTAAAAGAAGAATTCTTCTATACATAAACTAACCTATAGATTTGATTTGCTTGAAGGTTCGTTGCGGGGTGATTTTAGGCGCAGTTTATTCGTCATTATTTAATTTATAAATTTTTAAGAGGTGAGTTTTTTATGACTAATGGAATAGTAAGTGATAGCAGTAATATCACACCATTGTTGGATTCTCTTGGTACGAATCTTCAGCCGCCTAATGATTTGTCTTTTCAGCATAGCCCAGTATCAGGAGAGATATTAGAAAATAGTAAAAATACGAATGGCGTCGCTCAGAGTGCTGAGTTATCGGAAAATATAGAAACAGTATTAAATAAACTATCAAGTAATGTTTCTTCGAGTAAAATTAAATCTAAAGATACTGTGGTAGTTGAAAATATAGAGCAAAATATAGATAGTATTTTGAGTTCAACAGCCAATTCAGTAGAAAAAAATAATAATGAAAATAAATCAATATCAGAGTTGGGCGATGTACAAACCAATGAAGTGAAGCAGGGCATTGTTGATATTTTAAATATAGCCAATGATGTCTTGGAAGCTCAAACAGAAGATGGTGTTGATGAATCCTTTGTGCTTTCATTAATAGAAGATTTGTTAAATATGTTAGAAAGTTATATGGGGGATAGTCAAGACCTTGGAATTTCTCCTGTACAAAATAATCCTGATTCTATTACACAGAGGTTTGAATTATTAATAAATCTTATTGGCTTAGTTCGAGATGACTTAATTGACATTAGCAATGGTCGATTTTCAGATGTTATTAGTTTGGTAGACCAGCAACTTGAAGAGCAGAGGTATAGGGTAAGAATGGCAGGAAATAAGTTGACCCAAAGAAAATACTTAGATAGTTTGAGGTAGTACAGGATGATTAAAACCAGCCATCTGGAAATATTTTACTAAAAAAGCATTTTTTCAGGGCTGGCTACTTAAGTTACTTCTCTCATTTGTAGGCTCTTGCTGTGAAATAATAAAAATAATTGTAGAACCTTTCATTAACTTCCTTTTTATGGATGAACTTCCTTTTTGTTTCGATTAGAATAGCCTGCGGTTTTAAGATGTCATTAGGTGAATTTTGATACAGGTAGTATCCAAAATAGTTATTTTTTCTAGGCAAGAAAATATTATTATGTCTTTTTCTAGCTTAAAAAAGGCAAGTTTTTGCCTTAATTTTTTCAAAATCAATCTGTGCACTTAAATTCTTAATAAATTATTTAAACGGGATTTCTTTTAGAGTCCCGTTTTTTGTGTCAGTAATTTTTTGAATGGTTCCTAGTACATCAACTGGTTTAAAATATCGGGTTAGTTAATATGTTTGCAAAAATCAAGAAGTAAAAGCATATCTATCTGTTAGTTTTAAAGTGGTTAATGTACTGTTACTTCATCAAAACCAAATTTGTTGGAGTACTAGCCAAATTCAGCTTTTTAGCAGTAGATTTTCTGTTCTTGGATAAGTTCCTAGCGAAAAGCCTATTCATAAAAGTCTATCTAGATAAGGTGGTAGTTACCCCTGGATAGTTGCTAAATAACAACTTTAGTGGAGGTTCGGATTGAGAAAGCGCGCACTTTTAGTCTTGGAAGATGGTAGTGTTTTTAAGGGTGAATCCATTGGTAGCAAAGGTCAAACCGTGGGTGAAGTTGTCTTTAATACAGCAATGACGGGGTATCAAGAAATCTTAACAGATCCTTCTTATGCTCAGCAGATGGTGACATTGACTTACCCGCATATTGGGAATGTTGGTACAAATCCAGAAGATGAAGAATCATCAAATGTGCATGCGGCTGGTTTAATTGTCAAAGATGTTACTCGCCTTTATAGTAATTTTCGTGCAACAGAATCATTACCCGAATATCTACAACGTCATCATGTTGTCGCCATTGCCGATATTGATACGCGACGTTTAACTCGTATTCTGCGTGAGAAAGGCGCACAACGCGGTTGTATCATCGCCAATGATGAGCTATCAGAGGATGAAATTATCAAACAAGCAGAAATAGCCATAGAGGGTTTTTCTGGTCTTAAGGGGACTGATTTAGCACAAGTTGTAACAACAGATAAAGAATACACTTGGACAGAGGGGAGCTGGGATATTAACCCTACGGTAGTAAAATCTATCGACGAAGCTGCTGCTAAGTTTAAAGTAGTCGCTTATGATTACGGTGTGAAGAAAAATATCTTACGCATGTTAGTTGATAGAGGCTGTCACGTTACTATTGTTCCTGCAAAAACTTCCGCAGCAGATGTACTAGCAATGAATCCAGATGGTATTTTCTTATCAAATGGTCCTGGTGATCCTGAGCCTTGTGATTATGCTATCAAGGCAATCCAGCAAATATTAGAAACGAAATTACCGACCTTTGGCATTTGTTTAGGGCATCAATTATTGAGCCTGGCAAGTGGTGCAAAAACAGTCAAAATGAAGTTTGGTCATCATGGTGCAAATCATCCAGTGCAAGATTTAAAAAATCAAGAAGTAATGATTACCAGTCAGAATCACGGTTTTGCAGTAGACGAAGAAACACTACCTGATAATTTACAAGCAACCTACCGCTCTTTATTTGATGGCAGTTTACAAGGTGTTGAACGTACAGATTGTCCCGCCTTTAGCTTTCAAGGTCATCCAGAAGCAAGTCCAGGGCCACATGATATCGCCCCAATTTTTGATAAATTCATTAACATGATGGAGGCAAATCGTTAAGCCATGCCAAAGCGTACAGATATAAATAGCATCTTAATTATTGGTGCAGGCCCCATTGTTATTGGTCAAGCATGTGAATTTGATTACTCTGGTGCTCAAGCGTGTAAAGCACTGCGTGAAGAAGGTTATCGAGTTATTTTAGTTAATTCCAACCCTGCCACTATTATGACTGATTCTAAAATGGCAGATGCCACTTATATAGAGCCAATTCAGTGGGAAACGGTTGCTAAAATCATCGAAAAAGAACGCCCTGATGTGTTGTTACCAACAATGGGCGGACAAACAGCATTAAACTGTGCTTTAGACCTTGATCGTAAAGGTATACTAGAAAAGTACGGTGTCGAAATGATTGGTGCAAGAAAAGAAGCCATCGATATGGCGGAAGATCGTGAAAAATTCCGTGCAGCAATGGAAGAAATTGGCTTGCCTTCAGCACGCTCTGGTGTTGCTCATAGCTTAGAAGAAGCGCGTCAAATTCAAGGTGGTTTAGGCTTTCCTACTATTATTCGTCCCTCATTTACAATGGGTGGTTCAGGTGGCGGTGTTGCGTATAACAAAGAAGAATTTGAAGATATTGTTACACGTGGTTTGGATTTTTCTCCTACGACAGAAGTATTGCTTGAAGAGTCTCTATTAGGCTGGAAAGAGTATGAGATGGAGGTTGTTCGCGACACTAAAGACAACTGCATTATTATTTGCTCTATCGAAAACCTAGACCCTATGGGAATCCATACGGGTGATTCAATCACAGTTGCTCCAGCGCAAACACTAACCGATAAAGAATACCAAATACTACGTGATGCGTCTTTGGCAGTATTACGTAAGATAGGAGTCGATACAGGCGGAGCAAACGTACAGTTTTCGGTGAATCCTGTTGATGGTCGTTTGATTATTATTGAAATGAACCCGCGTGTTTCTCGTTCATCTGCGCTCGCTTCAAAAGCAACAGGCTTCCCGATTGCCAAAGTAGCGGCAAAATTAGCGATTGGTTACACCTTAGATGAGTTAAGTAACGATATTACAGGTGGTGCAACACCCGCATCGTTTGAACCATCAATAGATTATGTTGTGACAAAAATTCCACGTTTCACTTTTGAAAAATTCCCCAAGGCAGATTCACGTTTAACCACACAAATGAAATCTGTGGGCGAGGTGATGGCGATGGGACGTACCTTCCAGGAATCATTTCAAAAAGCATTGCGTGGTTTAGAAATTGATGTTGATGGCCTAGATGAGCGTGTCGATTTAACCGCTGCTGATGCGAAAGATATTATTCGTCGTGAATTAACCGAAGCATCCGCTGAGCGTATTCTTTATGTAGGTGATGCTTTTCGTTTTGGTATGACTTTAGAAGAAGTGTTTGATTACACTGCGATAGATCCTTGGTTTTTAACTCAAATTGAAGAGCTTATCGAGCTAGAAAAAGAGGTAGCCTCACGCTTAACTAATGATATTAGTGCAGATGAAATGTTTCGCTTAAAGCAAAAAGGTTTCTCCGATAAACGTTTATCTAAGCTGTTAAATATCAAAGAAAAAGAATTTCGTAAGGTACGTCATGCGCTAGGTGTTAAGCCCGTTTATAAACGGGTAGATACCTGTGCTGCTGAATTTTCTACAGATACGGCTTATATGTACTCTACTTATGAAGAAGAGTGTGAATCTGAGCCGACTGATAACGAAAAAATTATGATTCTTGGTGGTGGACCAAACCGAGTGGGGCAGGGGATTGAGTTTGACTATTGTTGTGTTCATGCTGCCCTTGCTATGCGCGACGATGGTTATGAGACGATTATGGTCAACTGTAATCCTGAGACAGTTTCAACCGACTATGATACTTCAGACCGCCTATATTTTGATCCATTGACACTGGAAGATGTGCTAGAAGTTGTGGCAATTGAAAAGCCAAAAGGTGTGATTGTTCAATACGGCGGGCAAACTCCGTTGAAATTAGCCGAAGGTCTAGAGGATGCTGGTGTACCTATTATTGGTACATCACCCGATGCGATTGATTTATCGGAAGACCGTGAGCGTTTTCAGCAAATGATTATGAAGCTAGGCTTGAAACAACCACCTAATAGAACCACCACGAGTATTGAAGAAAGTGCCGCATTAGCGAAGGAAATTGGTTATCCATTAGTGGTAAGACCATCGTTTGTTTTAGGTGGTCGTGGTATGGAAATTGTACATACAGAAGAAGATTTATTGCATTATATGAAAGCTGCGGTACAAGTATCAAATGAATCACCTGTTTTGTTAGATCGCTTTTTAGATGATGCGATTGAGGTAGATGTTGATGCAATTTGTGATGGTGAAAATGTATTAATTGGTGGCATTATGCAGCATATAGAGCAAGCAGGTGTCCACTCTGGTGACTCCGCATGTTCATTACCACCTTATTCTTTAAGTCAAGAAATTCAAGATGAGTTACGAGACCAGACATCGAGAATGGCACTTGCTTTAAATGTCCATGGATTAATGAATGTACAGTTTGCCATTAAGGGTGAGGATATTTATGTGTTAGAGGTAAACCCTCGTGCTTCACGTACTGTTCCATTTGTATCAAAAGCAACAGGGCGACCTTTAGCAAAACTGGCAGCAAGAGTCATGGCTGGTAAGTCACTAGCAGAGCTAGATGCCTTGGAAGAAATTATTCCTGATAAATTTTATGTAAAAGAAGCGGTGTTCCCTTTTATTAAATTCCAAGGCGTTGATCCTATTTTAGGGCCTGAGATGAAATCTACAGGTGAAGTAATGGGCGTAGGTCGAACCTTTGCTGAGGCGTATAAAAAGTCACAGCATGGTGCTAGCGATGACTTCCCAACAAAAGGTGTAGCCTTTGTTAGTGTAAGAGAAGCTGATAAAAAGGCTGTAGTAGAAGTTGCGGAAATGTTACTTAAGCAAGGGTTTACCTTATGTTCTACACGCGGTACAGCAAGAGTATTAGACGCAGCGGGAATTCTCTGTGAAGTGGTTAAGAAAGTTCGTGAAGGTCGTCCGCATATTGTTGATCTAATTAAAAATAATCAAGTAGATTTAATTGTAAATACAACAGAAGGTAAAAAGGCCATTGAAGACTCTTTCGAGATTCGCCGTGAAGCATTACAAGGCAAAGTAACGTATACAACCACGATTACTGGGGCGTGGGCTTTGTGCCAAGCAATGATGCACGATGCAGAAGAAGAAGTTTATCGTTTGCAGAGTTTGCATTAAGTAATAATATTCATCACGGTCGCAATATTGCGGTCGTGGTTGTTGAAAATGATTGAATTTATAGTATTTGCACAAATAGTTAGAAATCTCATACTAGAAAAAAATAAATATTCGAAAAAAGGAAATAAAAAATGAATAGAGCACCCATTACAGCAACGGGAGCTGAACGGCTGAAGGCAGAATTAGTTAAGCTAAAAACAGAAGATAGACCTAGAATTATTCAGGCTATTGCTACTGCACGGGAACATGGTGATTTAAAAGAAAATGCGGAGTATCATGCTGCGCGAGAACAGCAAAGCTTTACTGAAGGTCGTATTCAAGAGTTAGAAAATGCATTGGCAATGGCACAAGTTATTGATGTCGCTTCCCTAGATATAAAGGGACGTGTTGTCTTTGGCGCAACCGTAACCTTAGAAGATCTTGATACGGAAGAAGAAGTTGTTTATCAAATAGTAGGGGATATTGAAGCAGATATTAAAGAAAATCGTATTGCCGTATCATCACCGATTGCACGTGCTTTAATTGGTCAAGAAGAGGGCGATGTTGCTATTGTTAAAGCACCTAGTGGCGTGCGTGAATATGAAATTGTTGAGGTAGAATACAAGTAGTAGGCTTTATTTATAGAGTCACAAATGTTTATTCTTGGTTAATAAAGGGTGCATATAGCACCTTTTTTATTAAGAATCTCTATCGGAGATGATTTTATGAATAGGCTTATTTTAGGTGGTGCTAAATCTGGAAAGAGCTTATTTGCTGAAACGCTAGCACTTCGATCACAAAAAGAGTTAGTTTATATAGCAACGGCTCAAGCTCATGATGATGAGATGAAACAGCGTATAAAGACACATCAACAACGACGTTTAAATCAGCATTTAAAATGGATTAATAGGGAAGAACCCATCGCTTTATCAAGCGTTATTCAGCAAGAATCATCAAATAATAGGTTGATTTTAATCGATTGTTTGACATTATGGTTGAGTAATCTATTGTCGGGTCTCAGCGAAAAACAACGACAAGCAGAAATAGATGACTTATTTGAGTGTATAGTAAATTGTTCCTCAGATTTAATTTTTGTAAGTAATGAAACAGGCTTAGGGATTGTTCCGATGAATCAGTTAAGCCGTCAATTTATTGATCTTTCAGGGAGTTTGCATCAACGTATGGCACAAGTTTCAGATTGCGTTATTATGACGATTGCAGGCTTGCCCTTAGTGTTAAAAGGACGTATTTAATGTCAATGGAATGGATGAAAGATTCGGTTGCTAAAATAGATGAAACAGCACATGAAGCAGCACTGGAAAGACAAGCAATTTTAACCAAGCCAGCAGGTTCTTTGGGAGTGCTAGAGGCATTAGCCGTTAAATTTTCGGCATGGCAAGGGGTAGCAAAACCTAAGATCGATAATATACATATCAGTATTTTTGCGGCAGATCATGGTGTTGCTGATGAAGGTGTTTCTGCCTTTCCTCAAGTTGTAACAGGGGAAATGGTTAAAAACTTTGTTCGTGGCGGTGCTGCTATTAGTGTTTTAGCTAAAGAGAATAAAGCACACCTAGAAATTATCGATGTTGGCGTGAAAAACTTACCCAGTTTAGATGGCGTTATTAATGCCAATGTTGCACATGCCACCAAAAATATTGTTCATGATGATGCGATGAGTAAAGAGCAATTACAGCGTGCACTAGAGGTTGGAAAGGAGGCTGCTGAACGTGCTAAAAAGAAAAAATCTCAGTTATTTATTGGTGGTGAAATGGGTATCGCCAATACCACTAGTGCGACGGCAATAAGTTGTCAATTACTTGGTTTTTCTGATATTGATGAAGTAACAGGTGCAGGAACAGGTCTAGACCAAACGGGTATTGCACATAAAGTAAATGTTATTAATTTGATACTTGACCGTTATCAGCAGGCGTTTAAACAGACAAATAATCCACTTGATGTGTTACGTGTTATGGGCGGTTTTGAAATTGCTGCTCTATGTGCCGCTTATATTCGTTGCGCTCAATTAGGTATCGCTGTATTAGTTGATGGTTTTATCACAACAGCGGCAGCCTTATTGGCAATGAAAATGAATAAGGGGGTAGGGCAATGGATGTTATTTTCGCATTGCTCTGCGGAAGCTGGACATACTAAGATATTAGCGGCTTTAGAAGTTAAAGCATTACTTAACTTAGAAATGCGTTTAGGTGAAGCAAGTGGT
>JALVDG010000269.1 GCA_027009095.1 Thiotrichaceae bacterium | reverse complement strand
AGTTTATGCACCGAACAACGTAAGCAACGGCGAAACCTATGCGAATGCTATCACAGCTGTATTTGACTTTAATGGCAATACTATCGCAGGCAGTGAAACGCTAAAGGTAACAGACTTAACAAAAGCCACAGCGAATACGCCTGTGACACCTACCAACCCTACGGGTGGAAGCTCAAAGTTAGAGCTTCGTAAAACGGTACAAAACATAACGCAAAATGGCGCTGAGACAGAAACACAAAATCAAGCAAAGTCAGGGGATGTGTTGAAATATCGTATTTACTACAGCAATGTCGGCAATGCACCTCTTACTGATTTGAAAGTCAATGATGTCGTGCCAGACTTTACCGTACTTAATGGCTTGCCCACTTGTGATGACACCCCTACAACCTTAATTTGTACGCCAAACTCTGCGAATGACCCCGATATTAAATGGGACTTTACAGGAGCACTAAAAGGAGGAGACCAAGGTATCGTAAGTTACAGCGTAACGATTGAGTGATAATGTTTATTTGGATTTTTAGCCATATGAAGCAACGTCTTATGATTCCTTATGTAGTATATATTCAATGTCTTATTGATATTTCAGTACTACTCAAATATCAATAAGGTTTGGAATACTGACAAATATACAATGGCTATTATCTTGCTCCAAAGCCTGTGCTCATGGTGTATAAAGTTTGTAGCACAATGCGGATATCCATTATAAAAGAGATATTTTCGATATAGTATAAGTCGTACTTTAACTTAGTTCGAGTACCGTTTGCATCATCAACGTATCCCTGTTCTATTTGTGCTAAACCTGTGATGCCTGGTAATACATTGTGGCGACGAGAGTAGTTATAGATCGTCTTTTAATTCTTTTACAAAGACTACTTGCTCTGGTCTAGGACCTATTAAGCTCATTTCACCGCGTATTACATTCCATAGCTGTGGAAGTTCGTCTATACGCATTTTTCTAATAAAGCGACCTAGCTTAGTAATTCGTGCATCACCTTCTTCAGCAAATTGAGAGCCTTTCTTTTCTGAGTCTGTTGTCATGCTACGAAATTTCACCATATTGAATACTTTTCCGTGTAAGCCAACACGTTTTTGCCAAAATAAAATAGGATCATTTGATTCTAGCTTGATTAAAATGGCTGTCGTTAGCATGACCAAAATAATGATAGGTGAAAAGACTAAAATAAGACTTAAATCAAATAGACGTTTAGCAACAATATAGGAAGAGCTAGAGTTTGATAAAGGGTTGTTTGAATCAAGATTTTGGATATCTATTGTTTTAGGATTACTCATCTTTTTCACCATTATGTTTATTGGTTGAAATTAAAAGATGCGTTTCCTTACGCTTTTTAAGTCCTTGTTTAATCTAACTTTTGTTCTTTCGTTTTGTTTCGATGAGTAAATAATACCCCCTAGATGATTGCAAAACGATCACCACAGGTGATAAAGGGTAATATTTAGCCGAATAGCTGTTTTTATAGCTTTTTATTGATTGATTAACTACAGAAAGTAAAAGAACCTAAATTTAAAAGGGCTACGAAAAACTTCACTGATATTCTTAAAGAGTGACTGCATAATATTAGTTAGGAACTGTCCCGAAATAAGTTCCCAGAATTTGAGTAGTGCGCTTGTTTCTGTTCAAGGCGTGGCAAGGGGCGCATAGCCACGCTATGTAACGTTTGCCACAACGCAGAACAGGGACAAGCGAACCAGCAAAAATGGGGCGTTATTTCAGGACAGTTTCTTAGACATAAAAAAAGCCTTGCTACTGTTTAAAGTAGCAAGGCTAACTATCTTTAGTTTTTTTTGCTTACAAAATTACTTATTTTCATTTACAAAGGCAGATCGGACATAAGGATTACGTTTATAACGTCTTTTCAATTTAAGTAATCCATTTTTTGCATCATTTTTCGAAGCATATGGTCCTATTTGCACCCTATATAAGGTACGACCTGCGCGTTCAATAGTATTTTGAATAACATGATAACCTTCTGCGCTAAAGGTATTGTATAACTCATTTGCTTTATCTTGAGAAATAGTTGCAGTTAATTGAACAACAAAGCCTAAGTGGTCAGGATTGGTAGTACTGGTGGTTGTTCCCCCGCCAGTTTGCGTTCCCCCACCTGTTGTTGATCCGCCTGTACCACCGCTACCATCTGTTCCACTGCCACCTGTATTAGTATTTCCCGTTGTTGTGCTACCACCACCTGTATTGTTGTTATTTGAGGGAGGGTTAACGGTACAAGCAGTAAGCGTCACTGATAAACCCGCAATAAAGGCTAATTTAGCAAAGTTTGAGTTAATATAATGCATGGTAATTCCTTCGATATTTTTATAAGTTTCTTTATTTTTGGTAAAACTTGTTGGAGTAACTAGTACTCCAACCACGTTAAATTGATGTACTAGAGCCTCACGCCATTAGGTATGATTTTAAAAAATTATTGGTAACTACTCAGCTTGTACTCTTATTTTGCCCGATTTCTTCATTAAAAGTGCTCATTTCTGCTTATAAACTCCGCCCTTTTGCCTTGAACTCGGACAATATAGAGCGCAATCTGAGCAGTTACAATTATTGCTATTCAGATGTTTTACTGAAAAAAATCAACAAAAATTACAGGAGGAAGATA
>JALVDG010000268.1 GCA_027009095.1 Thiotrichaceae bacterium | reverse complement strand
ATTAGCAGAACACATTGCAGGCAGCGAAAGTGCCTTTGTTGATAAAATGAATGCAGTAGCCGCCAAGCTAGGTATGGATAATACCCACTATGCTAATGCATCAGGAATGCCTGATAAAATGCATTACACCACAGCAAGGGATATCGTTAAGCTCGCACGTGCTTTAATTAAAAACTATCCTGAATTTTACAAACTTTATAAAATTAAAGAATATACCTACAACGGTATTAAACAATACAACCGTAATAAACTATTGTGGAGAGATAAAACGGTTGATGGTATGAAAACAGGTCATACCGAATCAGCAGGTTTCTGTTTAGTTGCCTCTGCCAAGCGTAATAAAATGCGCTTAATCTCAGTCATGCTAGGAGCAAAAGACGATAAATCACGAGCCGATTACAGCCAACAACTACTTGAATTTGGCTTCCGCTTTTTCGAGACACACAAACTCTATGATAGCAATTCTGTATTAGCAGAAGCACGCGTATGGAAAGGCACTACCGACAAAGTGCCCGCAGGAACAATCGATGGCTTATATGTCACCATCCAAAAAGGTCATTATGATAAACTTAAAGGCATGATGGAGTTATTTAAAGATATTGATGCTCCTATCCAACGTGGCGACTTACTGGGTAAAGCCATTATTAAGGATGGTGATAAGATTGTCGCAGAACTACCCATCGTCGCATTAAGTCCTGTTGATGCAGGTGGTATGTGGACAAGTGTAACCGATAGCATTAAAAAGTTATTTGCACATTAAAACGAGCACTAAACGACATATCTTATGAAAAAAGTATCACCTGAGATAGCAGAAGATGAGTCTTTGATTGAATTTCCCTGCGATTTTCCCGTAAAAGTTATGGGGTCAGCCATACCTGAATTTCATCAACGGATTGTCGAAATAGCAAAGAAACATGACTCACATTTTGATACTGAAGAAATTAAACTAAAGCATAGCAAAACAGGTAAATACACTAGCCTAACGCTCAATATCCACGCAAAAAATAAAGCACAGCTTGATGCGTTATATCAAGAATTGACCGACTGTGAATTAGTACTTTGGGCTTTATAACTTCAATTTCCCGTATTATCCTAGTACTCCAACCACGTTATATTACTCTGTATCCGTCAATATAATGTGCTTGGAGTACTAGACCACAAATGGGTTACTGATGAAGCCTCTAAAAATAAAAGTCAAACAACTAGGTCGCCAAGAATATCTCCCCATCTGGCAAGCCATGCAGGACTATACCAAGCAACGAGATGAAAATAGCAGCGATGAGCTATGGGTTGTAGAACACCCCCCTGTTTTTACCTTGGGGCGTAATGCTAAACAAGAGCATATTCTTGATGCGGGCAATATTCCTGTTATTCCTATTGACCGTGGTGGACAAGTTACTTATCACGGTCCTGGTCAACTCGTCATTTATCTTTTAATTGATCTTAAACGTCGTCAGCTTGGAGTACGAAAATTAGTCACTCACATTGAAGATTCACTCATCGCTTTTTTAGCATCACACAATATTATTGCCAACAGTGACCCTAAAGCTCCTGGTGTCTATGTGGATAGAAAAAAGATAGCCGCACTGGGTTTACGAATTTCGAGAGGATGCAGTACACATGGACTTAGTTTGAATGTCGATATGGATTTATCGGTATTTAAACGCATTAATCCTTGCGGATATGCTGATTTAGAAGTGACCCAATGCAAAGATATTGGTATTACATTAAGCCTAGGGAAAGTGGCTGAAGAACTTATTCAAAAACTAATTACTTTTTTCCCACAGGCTGAGGACGTGTAAATACCCACTGCTTATCATTCGATTCAGAAGGTGAATATTCATACCCCCCCTCATTAAATTCTTTTAAATCTTCAGAGTTTTCAATACGATTGCGTAGAATAAAATCGGTCATCATTCCCCGCGCACGTTTTGCAAAAATAGCAATAACCCGCGTCTTACCATTCTTTGTCTCTTTAAAGGCAATTTGCAATAAACGCCCTGATAATTTTTTAGGCTTTACCGATTTAAAGTACTCATTAGAAGCGAGATTGATTAAGGTTGCTTCCTGCTGATTCTCCAGATCATTATTGAGACTATCGGTAATTCGATCACCCCAAAATTGATAAAGATTACTACCCCGTGGATTTTCCAACTTCGTTTTCATTTCTAAACGATAAGGCTGAATTAAATCCATTGGGCGCAAAGCCCCGTACAATCCCGACAATATCCGCAGATGATCTTGTGCGTAGGCTAGATCATCCTCAGTATATTTATCTTTTTGAATGCCACTGTACACATCCCCTTTAAACGCAAATAAAGCAGGTTTTGCATTCTCTAAAGTAAAAGGTCGCTCAAAAGTATGAAAGCGTTCAACATTAAGAATCGCGATATTCTCACTCACCTTCATCATCTCCCGAATATCAGGCACATCGTATTTTAATAACTCATTGATCAGCAACTGTGAGTCATCTAACTGACGTGGCTGTGAGTGCATTGCAGTAGGCAATGCAACATCAAAATCCTGCCCTTTTGATGGAGATAAAGTAATCAGCATAAAATTTCTCGTTTTAAGTACCCAAGCAATAACGAAGAAGATCAGAAAATAGAAGGCTAATGGTTAGATTA
>JALVDG010000267.1 GCA_027009095.1 Thiotrichaceae bacterium | reverse complement strand
ATTTCACTCCCCCCAGAAAGCCCCATTATAGAAAACAGTGGCAAACATTTAATAGCACCACAGCACAAAAACATTCCAATAGCACACTCTAAGGGCTTATCTATCCCCAATATACTAATCATTAAATCTACAAAAAATTCTGAGCTAAAAGCAGTTATCAAACGAAAAGTTTATGGATTGCGCTATACCAAGATTTGGTAGATATGCTGCTCCTTACATTCTAGGAAAACCACCGCCTCCTATTCCAGGAGGCAATTGTCCTTGCATGCCTCGCATCATTTTTTTGAGACCTCCGCCTTTAAACTTTTTCATCATTTTACTCATTTGCTTATGCTGTTTTAAAATGCGGTTTACATCTTGAATCTGCATGCCGCAACCAGCCGCAATCCGCTTTTTTCGCGAGCCTTTTATAATATCTGGAAAATGACGCTCTTGAGGAGTCATTGAATTGATAATGGCGACCATGCGAGCAACTTCTTTATCGCCTGCTTTTTCTTTGATTTGCTCAGACAAGTTACCCATACCAGGCATTTTGTCCATTAAACCACCCATGCCACCCATTTTTTCCATTTGTAGCATTTGCTTACGTAGATCTTCTAAGTCAAAACCACGACCTTTGTTTAGTTTTTTAACTAACTTCTGAGCTTGCTTATGATCAACCTTGCGCTGAACTTCTTCCACTAGACTAAGCACATCACCCATTCCTAAGATACGGGATGCCATACGATCAGGGTGGAATGCTTCTAACGCTTCAATCTTCTCACCGACACCAATAAATTTTATTGGCTTGCCTGTGATATGACGCACGGATAATGCCGCACCACCACGCGCATCACCATCAGCTTTGGTTAGCACCACCCCTGTTAATGGAAGCGCATCACCAAAGGCTTTTGCAGTATTCGCCGCATCTTGACCTGTCATGCTATCAACAACAAATAGAGTTTCTACAGGTTTAACACCAGAATGGATCGATTGAATCTCACCCATCATCTCCTCATCGACATGCAAACGACCTGCGGTATCGACAATAAGTACATCTAGGAATTTAACTTTCGCATGCTGTAGTGCATTCGTAGCAATATCGACGGGTGTTTGCCCGATATCACTTGCGATAAATTCAGCCCCTGCTTGTCCTGCGACTGTCTCTAACTGTTTAATCGCAGCGGGACGATAAACGTCACAACTGACCACACCGACCTTTTTCTTATCACGATCAATTAATAATTTTGCTAGTTTACCCGCCGTCGTCGTTTTACCAGCCCCCTGTAGTCCTGCCATTAAAATAACGGCAGGTGGTTGTGCGGCTAAATCTAGCGTTTCATTTTCCTTACCCATAATTTCGGTAAGTTCATCATCGACGACCTTAATTAAGGCTTGACCTGGTGAGAGGCTTTTTAATACTTCTGTGCCAATCGCACGTGCTTTTACACGCTCGATAAACTCACGCACAACAGGCAAGGCAACATCTGCCTCAAGTAACGCCATTCGCACTTCACGCAAGGTTTCTTTTATATTATCTTCTGTTAAACGGGCTTGACCACGTAATTTTTTAACGGTAAGGGAAAGGCGATCACTAAGATTATCAAACATAATTATCTACTATTTATTATTTCATGACTGGTAATATTTGGCTTGAGAAGCCTCTAATCAACCTAGGGGCATATTCCCTAATCAGAAGTCTTCTAATAAAGAAAAAAGCAACCATATTTAAGTAGGTACTTATTCCTTGCTTGTGCCGAAGGTGGTACATTATAACACTACACTCTAATATTGTCCTGCAAACTAAAACTAATGACAACAATCGCAACTTTAGCAATTATTTTATACTTAATTAGTGGGCTGTTACTTGCCTATAGACTACGCTCGCGTGTAGAAAAAACGACACTAATCAATAAAAACATTTATCTAGGTATATGGACTTTAGCGATAATATTACATGCTATTGTACTATATTACCCTTTAATATCTGACGCTGGTCTATCAATTGGCATAATCAGCGCGGCATCGCACATTGTTTGGCTTACTAGCTTATTACTCCTTATCACTACACTCACACATGAGATTGAAGTGCTCGGGCTCTTTATTTTACCACTCACTGCTTTTACGCTCTTATTACAACAGGCTATTACGCCGAACCCTGAGAATGTTATTCAAATTAACAATGGATTAGGTGTTCATATTTTTAGCTCACTAATGGCTTATAGCATGTTAATGCTTGCGGCAATACAAGCCGCATTATTGGCCGAACAAAACAAGCAACTGCATAATCACAAAACGACTGGTTTTATCCGTACCCTGCCCTCCTTACAAGACATGGAGACCCTACTGTTTCGTTTTATTAGTATTGGTGTACTTCTACTGACAATTTCACTAGTAACTGGTTTTTTCTATCTAGATAGTTTATTTGGGCACAATATCGCTCACAAAACCATTCTATCTATTATTGCATGGATAGTTTTCAGCACGCTACTAGTCGGTCATATAAAATTGGGTTGGCGAGGTCGTACCGCGATACGCTGGACACTGTCAGGCTTTTTTATTCTTATGATTGCCTTCTTTGGCTCTAAAATCGTTCAATATTTTTTAGGGGTTTAACAAGTTGGAACTCACACCTGTCTCTGGGGCATAC
>JALVDG010000266.1 GCA_027009095.1 Thiotrichaceae bacterium | reverse complement strand
AGCAGCAATTAGTGGAGTGCCACCACTGCCACTAAAGCCAATCAGTACCCCTGCGGAGGCTAACATTCTAACCGCTGCTTGGGTAATGGATGTGCCTGTACCAAGTAGAATGCAGGTGGTGTTGGCGATGGGGATGTTCCAATATTGTTTGTCTGATTTTTCTTCGGTGAGGTAGAGTACGCGACCATCTTTTTGCATCACACGGCATTTTTCGACGTAGTAAATATTGGCACGTTTAGAATGCAAAATGGCTTTGAGATCGGTGAGAGCTTCCATTAGTTTGTTTCTCTTATAATAATTTTTCCGCGATAATTACCAGAATGATCCTGAAATTGGTACGGACTCGCAGGGTCAGTTGGCTTATAAAGTAAAAAATCCTTTTCTCTTTTTGATAATTGCCCTTTTTTGACGAGCATTAATATTTTTTCATCATGGCTGATTTTAGCTTTTGGCGACCACATCGCCCGTTGTAAGGCAATAACTTTGCAGGTATCCAAGTCATATAAGCCATCAACCCAATCGAGAGGATGAACTAATACGCTTTTATTGCTTAAATCAATAATGCTAGAACCTAAAGAGCAGACTATGGGTTTTTTATGTTGAGCAAAATTCCAAATAATGCCTTTATCGGACCAAAGAGACACTAAACGACGGTTATCAGGGGTAAATTGAGGGGGGTTATAGGCAGCCCACTGTTCACCTAATATAACAGTGTGTAATAAACGCTTAGTTTTAGTGTCCCATATGGCTAGCTGTGTATTTAGCGCAGGGCGCAATGTTAAAATTGCAGCCAGTTTAGTTTTGTCTTTATTAAAGCCGATAATGGGTGAGTGACTACTGGCGTCTTTTTTGTAGAAATCTCTCAGTCCGTTCAGTTGTAATTTAAGCTTGTTAATGGTGTAAAAACCAGAATCTGGGCTCCATGTTTCGCGTGGAATAATCTGTTTTGCCGATTTTTTATCGAGTAATTGATAGAGATAATACAAGGTGTTTTTGCCTTTTAAAGCAGCTTTAATAATATCGGGGTCGGTTTTAAGTTTTTTATCGGCAAAATAAAACGCTTCGGGCGATTGTTTTATTGCCAATAATACTGTCGATTTGTCTTGTTGAAAATGCTTATCTGCAAAGGCGAGTGCCTGTCCGTTTTGTGCAATGGCAGCTAAAACAAAATTTTTATCTTTTTTTATTGCATCACTTGCATACTCTAGGGCTAAGCCCTGTTTTTTAAGAATTTGTAGCATCAATGCTTTATCTTGCAGAGGATGACCTAAATAATGAAGGTATTTGCGTAAAGAGAATAAGTCATAGTTTGATGTTTTTGCCGCTTGTTTTAAACTATTTTTAATTAGCGCAATAAGAACATCCTTATCGGTTTTTAAGTTTTGTTTTAAATTGACGAAATCATAATAATGAGGAATATCTATTTTTCTATTGATTGAGGCTAAGACAAGTGTTTTATCCGTCTGAAAACGTTCATCATTAAAATCTACACTATCGGGATTATTTTTAATCGCAGCAAGTAATTGCGCTTTGCTTAATTTTTTTTGTTGGGGTGATGTCTTATTGCGCTGTTGTAGTGCAGCGGCGACGATTTGTTTATCATGTTGTAAACTTTTATCTGCAAACTGTAGGGCATAACCATCTTGTTTTACCGCCGCAAGGACAATGTCTTTATCTTTTTTAAATTGGTCACGGACATATTTTAAAGCATCGCCTTGTTTTTTAACTGCACTTAACACCCGTGCTTTATCTGCCTCTGTTGCTTGAGCATAGAGAGCATGATTATTGTGTTTGGTGGCAGTGAGTAATAATAATTCTCTATCCTTTTGTA
>JALVDG010000265.1 GCA_027009095.1 Thiotrichaceae bacterium | reverse complement strand
AATTAATCTTACTTATTTTTAAGGAAGCTCTAGTACTCCAACCAGTTGGTAAATATCTGATATTACGCAACTCCCCATTCACATATCTAGTGAAAAGTTTTCGTATCGTTATTAAAAATCAGCGTTTGTCGGTATCATTTTGTGAGTACACCCCTCCAGAACTTTCTTAATATTTACTGATATTACACAGTTTAGTCACTTAAAATCTGCTATCCCTTAAATCTTAAATTGATATAAAAAGGAGTGAAAGATTTATCTTTTCTCATACCGATGTTGGTAGGCGAGAAGGATGTTCACTTGTTAAATTTCATCTTGACGACTGAAAAGCTGAAGCTTTCACTCCTGTTATCAGGAAATTATTTATCTGACAAACGCTATTTATTACTATATTTAATGTGAAAGAAACCAATTATTTGTACTCTTTAAGGTATAATGCCTCGTCAAAAAATTCATATGCTTAAGTAGACAAATACAGTTAATCTAAGTATTACTCATTTATTTTTCAATCTCCTACATTATTGTCTCCATCACGTAGCTTGCCTATGCTCCTTCGACAATAGTTTAGTATTGAAAATATTCTTCACCAATATTATTTAGAGTAATTATGTCTACTTAAACTTATATAGAAAAACCTTCTTCTGATACTCTCAGTAGATATTTATCAATACATAGGGACACTCCCAAAATAAAATACAGTCTTATTTGGAGAGCTATTCCTTAATATCAACATCTTAAATTTAATGTCCTACAAACAAACAGTAAAAAACGAAAGAGATGAGTTGGGATTATTTCGCTCAAGGGCATTGATCGCGGGAATTTTAGTTTTCCTAGCCTTATTATTAGTTGTTATACGATTGATTTATTTACAGATTAATCGCTATGATTATTATACTAATCTCTCCAGAGAGAATTACCAAAAGCACATCCCCATACCTCCTGTTCGTGGTCAAATATATGATCGTAACGGGATTCTACTCGCTGATAATCACATTGAGTATGTATTAGAAGTTACCAAAGATAAGGTACAAGATCTTGAGGATGAGCTGATTCGGATTAATAAATTAATCCCTATGAGTGCTCAAGAGATTAAAAAATTCAAACAAAAATTACGCGTTAATTCACGCTATCTCCCTGTCGTTTTACGTCCTGGATTAACTGAGCAAGAAATTGCAACATTTTCTGTACACCGTTCTCGCTTCCCAGGTTTTGAAATAAATGTACGTATGGAACGTGTTTATCCATTAGGGGAAACTGCTGGACATCTGATTGGCTATGTGGGTCGCATCGATAAGAATGACTTAAAAAAACTCAACCAAAAAGAGTATAAAGGTACTAGCCATATTGGAAAATCTGGCATAGAGAAATTCTACGAAGCTCGTTTACATGGAACATCGGGCTACAAGGTGGTAGAAGTTGATGCTCATGGCAAGCCACAGGTCGTATTGGATCAAAAATCACCTATTGCTGGTGAAGATTTATTTTTAAGTATTGACTTAAAACTACAGCTCAAAGCAGAAGAGTTACTAGAGGAACGAGGAAGTAATGGGGCTATTGTTGCGCTTGATCCTCGTAATGGTGAAATCCTTGCCATGGCTTCTGTTCCTTCGTTTGATCCTAATTTATTTGTTAATGGCATATCCTATAAAAATTATAATGCATTGAGAAACAATCCTAATCGTCCTTTATATAACCGAGCTTTACAAGGCACATACCCTCCAGGCTCTACTATTAAACCAATGGTCGCATTATCAGGGCTAAATGAAGGCACGGTGACACGCTCTCGCTCTGTTTTCGGACGTGGTTTTTTCCAAATCCCTGGGGTAAGACACCGCTACCGCTGTTGGAAAAAACGTGGGCATGGTCATGTTAGTCTTAATAGAGCCATCTATCAGTCCTGTGATGTGTATTTTTATGATCTTGCCTACCGCATGGGGATCAGCAAATTCTCTAAGGCTTTAAAACGTTTTGGGTTTGGATCAAAAACAGGTATAGACTTACCCAATGAACGAACAGGTATTATGCCTTCTGCTGAGTGGAAAAAGAAACGTTATAATCAGAACTGGTATCCTGGCGATACGGTTAATATTGGTATTGGACAAGGATACTGGACAGCAACTCCTTTACAATTAGCACATGCTGTAGGAGCAATTGCAATGCATGGAGTAAGAATGCGCCCTCATGTACTTCGTGGCGTAAGAATATCACGTAATTTGCCTCAAAAATTAGTCTCTGGGGAACAGCTAGAAACAATTGATGTAAAAAATCCACGCTATTGGGATGATATTGTCAAGGCGATGGTACACGTAGTACATGGTCCAGGTGGTACGGCAGGACGTTCTGGTGCAGGTGCTAAATATAAATTTGCAGGAAAAACAGGAACCGCTCAAGTCTTCAGCGTCGCCCAAAATAAATCTTATAATGCTTCTCGTCTCGCAAAAAAATTGCATGACCATTCTCTCTTTGTGTCGTTCTCTCCCCCTGAAAATCCTGTTATTGCAACAGCAGTGATTGTAGAAAATGCAGGTGGTGGTAGTAAAGTAGCCGCTCCATTAACAAGAAAACTATTAGATAGTTACTTTTTAAAGCCTAAGCCAAAAAAGACAGACAAAGAAGGTAAAGAAAAGAAAGAAAAGAAA
>JALVDG010000264.1 GCA_027009095.1 Thiotrichaceae bacterium | reverse complement strand
ATGGGAAGGTTTCAGGAAATGGAATGGAGGCCTTAAAGAGATCAACAAAAGGAATGCTTGATGTGTCTTCGCGCACTTCATTTGTGTTTATGCCAAGAATTTCATCACTATGGGTTTTAGTTATAGTCTTTAGTTCTGACTTTGCTGGAGTAGGAATTAGTTTTGGCTGAGATATGAGATAGAGTAATATACCAATGCTTATTGCAGAGATAAGAGAAATAAGTATTGGTAATCCTTTGAATACACGCATTAAACCATCCATAGCTAAAAGAGTGTGGGAAGAATAAACATCAGGAATGTATATGAAATAATCTCCGATTCTAATTACATACCTAAAAAGAGAGGTATACTAGCTTTTTGTTCCAGTTTGAAACAAAAATGCTATGTTATAAATAATTTGGGGGGTATTAAATTTTCATTCCTAATTGAATCAAGGCGATTTCTAGCTGATATTTTAGCTAGTAGGGGATTATCTAGTTCAAGGCTAATCTTTTCAAGTAAAACAGTTGTTTAATATCCGTCCATTTATAGTGTTTTGAAGGGAAAAATGTAGATAGCAGATTTTGTTTTATTAATAACTGATGTTACCGTAGTCTCTCTTTAAGAATATCAGTTATATAAATGTATTGTATTTAACTGCATATTAGGTGAATACCCTAACATGCAATTAATTCAACTTGGAGTATTAGCTGTTATATTCCAAGTACTAAGCGACCAAATGATTGTGGATTTTTCCAAGAATCATCAGTTTTTGAGTGCCATGCGAGTTTGGTGTCTCTATCATTTCCATTGTCATCATCATTAATTTGCACATCAATACCAATCATATTGCCTTCTCGTGGTTGAACGCCAAGTGAGCTCCAAGGAATTGCTACTTCCAATATCAGTCCATGTCTAGTACGAGTCATAGATTGTTGAATTCCCATGTCACCTCGTGGTGCTGAGTTCTGACTTATATTAACTTTTTGGTCTTTCCAGCGAAAAATAAGATGGAAGTCATTTTTTCCATCATAAGTTGCCGTGCGACTACCATCAGCATCGATATAGATTTCTATAGAGTCATCACTCCATGGCATAGGGGAGTCTCGAACAAAGCGATCATCGAGAGTGTCTACTCTAATATGCAGATATTGATTATCCCATTTTGCTTGCCATACGGCGCTTAAATCATTTTTACCATTTAATTTTCCGCCAACAATATTTTTTAGCTCTATTGCTGCTTGACGACTCCATTGACCATATTGTTTGCTGCGTCTAATAATAGCATCAGGTCTTTGTTGTACCTGCATAACTTGAGGTTGTCTTGCTGCTATCACAGGTTTAATTTTATTGTTAAGCACAACTTTGGCAACAGGTGGTTTTTTAGCTTCTATAATTGCTTTGGATATTGCCACTGCTGCAGTTGTATTTACGGAGTTTTGCTTCTTGCTTGCTACTGTTTTGACAGGTGTTATTTTTGTTTTAGATTTTCTTTTGTAAGTAGATTTTTTTCCATTTTTAACCAGTGCATAAACTCCTTTACCAGGGTTTACTGAAGGCTTGGGTTTTCTTGCAATATAAGCTGCTGAACAGGCTTCCCACCAGCATGGGTTAGATTTTATAAATTGCAATAAAGCGCGATGTTTCGGTGCTTTGCTTAGTGGTTGGGTTAAATACTCTTTAGTTCCCCAGCTACCAAACCATTGCGATGTTCTTGGGGCAGAGAAGCTTACAAAGAGAGTGCCACCTGCTTGTTTCCATCCCTTTAAAAAGTCTTTATAGGCTTTTGCCATACGCCAATCACGGTTAGCAGCGATCAATAGTTTAGTTGGATTTCTATGGATGGAACGACTTTTCCAATCAACCAAGTGTTGACCGCCTTCATAGGCAATTAAATCAACGCCATAATCTTTTGCCAGTTTTGCATGTTTAGATACCAGTTTAATAACGCTTGGTATAGAGTAATGTTCCTTTTTATCGTATAGTGCTTTAAAAATATCATTGACTGAGCGTGCACGGCGAACAGTGGATAATTTTGGATAGAAGTAGGGGGCAATGGCAAGTGCATCGGTTTTTTTATAAGCATCTCGATAGCTGAGTAGCATTTCGGAAAGGCGTGAATATCCTGTCCAGCTTCCCATAACGCGTACGATTCTTTGTGTGCCACCAAAGACCTTTTCCCAAATATCAAAAATTTGTACTGAACGCATGGAATAAAATTTATTGCCTGCTTTTGCCCTATCGGTATCTAGCTGTAGTTCTTCACCTTGGTTCTTCATATAGTGAGCTTGGGTGAAAATAGTATTCCAAGCTTCATTTGTGTATTCAATATAGACTTTTAGACCTGGACGTAGATGGTCTCGTACATAGCTAGCAAATTTACGTATATAGTCATTACTTGCTTTATGAGGTAGGCAAAACCAAGGATCAGCTCCCGTTTGGTTTGCCAATTCCACCATAATTTCAAGAGGGGCGCCACGAACAGTGGGTTTACCTCCCCATGTTTGTTGAGACATCGTGTTACGTTCATTCCAGTGTGTAATTGGGTTTCTCGTTATGCCTGCCATATTCATAAAGCGAATAACTTTAAAATCCTTCATATAGTTTAAATAATCAGGATTGAATATAATATTTGCATAATGTTTTTCAAAAGATAGATAACGTCCACGTGAACAGCTTTTTTCACTGGCAACACGTTTGTATGGATTATTAATACAAATTCCACCAGGCATTAGTATACGCACATTACGTATATGATTTTTTGGATCAGTTTCTTTTATAATTAAAGTGCCGCGCAACTCTCTGTCTTTTCCCGCAGTAATAGAGATAATGTCTCTTCCCTGAGAGTGGTGTACTAGTTTTGCATCATTACCGTAAATAATTTTTCCCTTGCCTTCATAAAGTACAGTGTATAAGCCATCAGGTACTGTTCCTGCGGGTAGTTTATTGATAAAACGTGTACCTACCTGTCCACCTTTTTCTATATAGACAGGCCAACCGTTAGCATCATATTTGACCTTCCCCTTAGTGAGCCATGGACGTGCTTCTTCAAAGGGAACAGAGGCTCGAAACACATCAACAAAAGGCACACTAGCATCATCATCCATCACTTCATTGCTATTTATTCCTAAAGGTGAGCGTGTATTTCCAGCTGAAAATGTCATGGTAGTATGAGTAATAAGCAACAAAGCTAACCCAAATTGAATGATAGTTTTATAAAGCATAATTATTTTTATTATTTTTATAGGTTTAAGTCAGAGCAAATAGTTTGACGTAAGTTTCATATACCAGATAAATGGTAACATTATGAGTACGAAAAAAATATTAAGCTATTGATTTATAAATTTATTATTTGTGCTGTTATTATGTTGTTTGACTGTTCTGAATATGTTTTATCAAATGCTAAGAATAGTATCTAGGTGTTAATTATTTTTGTTAGAGTCATTCATTTATTGATGTGTAGATTTGAACCAGCAAGCTCAATATCTTACTTCCTCTAAGATCTTCGCAAGAATGGCTATTTAAATTTAACCCTCAAAAAAGTAGACTGGCATTGATGTAAATTTAAAAAATTCTCTTGGCGATTTCTACGAAGGATGTCAGTATAACCTTAGATGCTTATTGTACGATGAATTGTTCATGCTGTTTTTAATTTAAATCAAAAATTGAATTAAATGTGCTTGACAGAATTATCATATTCCCGCAGAATTCGCGCTTCTTTTAGCACTGGGGCTATAGCTCAGCTGGGAGAGCGCTGCAATGGCATTGCAGAGGTCGGCGGTTCGATCCCGCCTAGCTCCACCAGATTAGTGTAAAAGGAAGGAGAGGTATGATAGCTCTTATTGGAAAAGTAGTTCTTTATATTGGTCTATTGATTACCACAGCTGGATTATTTTTTGGTTTTGGTATTATGTTTAAAGGCAATAATGATGAGCTAGCTAAGGTATTTCTAATGAGTGTGCCATTTGGTTTCGTTATTCTCTTTACAGGTGTGGCAACAGTTGTTATGTTTTCCCCTAGAGAAAGTGAGTTACGAGATAGTTTAAATAGTAAGAAATAGCGTTGATGTAAGGTCACACTAAGTTTGTGTCCCCATCGTCTAGTGGTTAGGACACCGCCCTTTCACGGCGGTAACCGGGGTTCGAGTCCCCGTGGGGACGCCATTTTTACTCTAAAATCGATATAGTTCCTATGTCCCCATCGTCTAGAGGCCTAGGACACCGCCCTTTCACGGCGGTAACCGGGGTTCGAACCCCCGTGGGGACGCCATTCGTTTTATTGCTAAGTTCTTTAGCTTTATTTAATTTACTCTAATATTTTAATAGATTCATGGAATGAAAGATGGATCTAATTTTCTTATCTGTACAGCAATAAACTGTAAATCAAGGTTAGTTTGGTTTCGGTTTATTTTCTTGATAAGTGCCCAAGAAAAATTAATTTAACAAAGTTTAGCTTCCTGTTTTTGATATTCATGGTATTGCGAAGACAGCATAGCGGGCTATGTGACCAAAGCAATAACGAAGAAGATCAAAAAAACAGGGGATTAATTGTTAGATTAATTTTTCGCGGGTACTTAGTGCCTCATTAAACCAAGTTTTATTGAAGTACGGTTATTTTTATGCGGGTAGATATAACCGCACCCTGGCTCCTACGTAGGGCGACACCAACAGCTCAATTCTTCCGCCTGCTGCCTCCACAATTTCATTGCTAATTGCTAATCCAATACCTTGTCCTTCCGTTTTATTGTCTGCTCGTATGCCTCTTTTTAATAGACTGGATGGATTTATGTCAGGAAAGCCTAAGCCATCATCATCAATATCGACAATTACAAAATCTCCATCATGAGTCGCAGTGATGACCACAATATTGGTACAAAAACGGCAAGCATTGTTGATAAGGTTGCCAAATACCTCCATTAAATCATCAAGGTTCATCCTGCATTCTGTGTGTTCATCCACATTTATTTCAATTTGGAGTATTTTTTCATGGTGTACTTTTAGTAATGGGGCTTTTAGTCGGTATAAAATAGGGCGTATATCTATGCGTTGAATGCTTGAATTATGATCATTCACAACGGCTCGACGAAGTTGATAGGCAATAATATCATTCATTCTAGTGACTTGGTTGATTAAGGTCTTACTTTGTTTTTCACTCATTGTATTATTGTTTTCAGTGCAGCCTTGTAGTACAGCTAACGGTGTTTTTAGGCTGTGAGCAAGATTATCTAAAGCTTCTCTGTAACGCTTTTTCTGTCCTTTTTCTACTTGAACTAAAGCATTTATAGCACCTTTTACTTCAACTAACTCGGTAGGGTAGTTAGCTTTAACAAATTCCTGTTTTCCTGACTCAATATTTTTTATTTCTTTTTCGAACCGCTTTATAGGGGTGATAACTAAATAGCTATTTACTAGCTGAGCAGCTAATACTAAGAGGCTACTGATTAGAATTAAAATACCAATTTTCTGAAGAGTATCCGTTTTTTGTTTTTCCATTTCTTTAGGGGATTGTGCAATTACCATTGCTAGCGTCTGCCCGTTTTCAATGAAAGTATTATGATAGACTAAAAGCTTATTTTGCCTGTTTCTACCTTCTTTGAGTGTATTTTTTGCGGTTAGAATTTTTAGAGTATTCTCGTCTTTAGTGGCATTTATGTGAGGGAATATAGGTAAAACATCTAAAACTTCCTTTGGATAGGGAGGAGTACCTATGTTTTCATCACTTAGATTTTTGTAAGCTAGGCTATGCCAAAGAAGTTTATTTTTCTTCTCGTCTATTATATAGGCAAAATAATTATCATTATCGGAAGCTAGATGATTTTTATCAATTAAATCATCCATTACTTCTTCAAAATCTGGTTCAGCTATTACATAACGTCCTGTTTTTTTATTGATTTCTATTAGGCTTGAGATTTTATTATCCAAAGATTTTGATTTATTATACGCTTTCTTTAAGTAGCTTTTTTGTTGGATGTCATAGTAAAACCCACTGAGTATTGATAGCCCTAGAATGGTAATAATAAAAGAGCTAAGCAGTTGACGTCTAAGTAAGGATTTTGTTAATGGTGAAAAAATATCGATGGGTTTTCGTTTTAAAGGAAGGGGGTGAGGGGATTTAGTGCTCATTGTGAGTTGCCCTGGATTTTTGGGTTATTATTAAAATTAAAGCATTACCCGATAGATCCTTAAAAGTATTTCTTTAAAGATCCATCGGTGATTTGGATAAACTAGGAGGGGTTAAGCGTTATTACGGGCAAGTGTAAAACGATATCCGCGTCCCCTAAGTGTTTCGATTGGAGCTAAGGTGTTATCTGGATCTAGCTTCATACGTAAGCGTCGGATGAAAACTTCGATAACATTACTGTCACGGTCAGATTCTTCATCATACATGCTCTCTGTTAGCTCAGTTTTAGATATTACCTCGCCTGCGTGAAGCATAAGATGTTGGAGAACTTTGTATTCAAAAGCGGTTAGTGTTATTTCATTATCATTGAGATAGACGCGTTGTTCGGATGTGTTTAGGCGAACAGGACCACAGGTAAATTCTGCTTGTGACCAGCGACCAGTGCGACGTAATAGGGCGCGCAATCTAGCTATAAGCTCTTCTTTATGATATGGCTTGTCAAGATAATCATCTGCACCCGCCTCAAGACCTTCTACACGACTCTGCCAGCTTGTTCTAGCGGTGAGTATTAGAATAGGGTAATCAAGACCTTTTGCGCGAACATTTTTAATAATATCCATGCCATCAATTTTAGGTAGTCCTAAATCGATTACAGCAATATCGATAGGATATTCTGTTGCATAATAAAGTCCTTGTGAGCCATCTTCTGCGGCATCAACAACGAATCCTGCTGTTTTTAATGCTAAGGTTAATTGATCTAAGATATCACGCTCATCTTCTATTACTAAAACTCTCATAAATCCCCGAATACTATGTAGTTTGTCATCATCCGCAATTTTAATTATCAATGAATAGGCTTTATTTTGCGGTAGGATGATAAGTTTGACTTACTTTAAGCTAATTACTTATTTTTAACTTTTTAACTTTTTAACTTTTAAAGCATTATTTTGTCAATTTTTTCGCCAATTATTAAGCCTAAAATTAAGTTTTTTATTTAGTAACGACTCAGTTTGCACTCTATGTTTGTCCGATTTCTGTGTTGAAAGTGTGCATTTATACTTAATAAACCTCGCTCTTTCGTCTTGAACTCGAATAAAATAGAGCCCAATCTGAGCAGTTACTTTATTTATAACATTTACAAATCAGCAAGCCAGGTGACATGACAAATAATATTTTTATATTTTAGCGAAAGGTGCTGCTTATAAATTATATGTGGATATAAAAAACAGCCGGTATTGTATAATGAATACCCATAAAAAGATAGTCGGTAGAATAAATGAGATAAAAATAAAATGTGATCTTGACTAGTGTTAAAAATATCCTTAAGTCATATACATGCATCGCATAAGGCATTATTTCACATGACTGAAAATACAATTACTCGACCTGAAAACCACTATAAATATATGGTGTTTATTTTTTAGGGGTTATGTGGTTTTTACATATTTTTATTGTTTCTTTGGCTCTTTGGGATGTTCTAAAAGTTATTCTGCGACAGCCAGAGCTCTTCAATTTTCTATTAGAGATAATTGTTATGTTGCGTCCAAACCTGTGTACAGCTATAGATTTTGCGCCTAAACGGGATAGGGCTACCCGAAAGTTGTTTGGTTTTAGTTTGAATGCATTGGAGCCTGCATTAGCACTATTAAAAGATAATGATGCAAAAAATACCCCTATACAAAGTACGATTGTTAAATTTTTATGATTCATGGTTATTATTCCCTTAATTTTTAACAATATATCTTCCTGGTGACATATGGTGTGTAGAATTATTAATAGCAATAATGATATTGCTTGTTGCCTAGCGAGCCTATCACATGCGGTAGGATCTCAAGAATGGTGAGAGAAGTACAATACATATAATCAATGTCAAACAATAATTTTGTTGATTGGTAGGTTGATTAATGACCACAACCAGTATTCCAACAAACCAAACTTGTTGGAATACTAAACCTGAGAGGAAAAAGCATGATCTCATAGCTTTCTTTAGAGAAAGTATGAGAATTTAAGCTATTTCATGCAGGTTTGGGTTTCCCAGCACATATTTTGTGTTATCGATATTATCCAGGCAAATAACGGTAATGCCCTGTAATTTTTAATTTAAATAATACATCTTCTAGTTGAGGTCCTCTACCTATGTTATGGGCAATAATGGGTCTTTTTTTATCTCGTGAGACAATATTAGTAACAATACCTATATGTGGCAAGTTAGGAGTTATATCCCATGTAACAATATCTCCTGGTCGGTAGTCATTGGCATTACTTGATATAGGTAAATTAATAGCATTTTTAGCAAAAAATGCACGTAAATTAGGAACACGTCGATGGTCTATATTAGGGTCTGGTTGTAATAAGCCCCATTTTGCAAAACTAGGGTATTCAAAAAAACGTTTTCTCATATCCTCATTCACACGTTTTTGTAGATCAATACCTAACTTTCTATATGATCTAATAATAACATCAGTACAAACGCCTATATTTTGTGGTACATCTCCATAAGGAAATGCAATGCGACGATATGAGCCGTCATATCTAACCTTATGGAAGGTTCTTTCGATGGCAGCATTGACCAGTCTTTCTGAATAACTGGCAGCATATGAAGTTTGGCTTAGTAAAACAGCACTAAGACTGATGAGTAAAAATAAGTTTTTATTATTCATTTTATACGGTTGCTTGTTGTTTTTATGATTTTTTCAAAACCGAAAGAATAAATTTTATGATTGTTTTTTTAAATAATAGCTCCTTTGCTTTTAAGTGATTCAAAGATAGCCTTAAAGGAGTCTACTTGGCAAAACCTTATTATTTTCGATTTTGAATAAGTGTAATTGTCACAAAGATAAAAAATACCTTCTTTGGCGCTATTTTCTATTTGAAAATGATCACCATCAGCAAAAAAATCTAATCCATGCTCATTTTTAATATAAGCAAGTCTTAACCAGCTAGCACGATGAAAGTTTGTATCGTTTGATATTTTTCTGCTAACAAATTGTTCTCCGACTGCTTCTCCCTTTGTTTCTGTAAGGTACTTTCCTAGCCACAAGGGGAGCGTATCTTTTTGTGACACAATTCCTTCCATAATCATATTGGAAAGTATGACAATGTCATGCTGTGTAATTTCAGCTGATTTTTTTTGTATTTTTCGATGTTTATCACTATAGCGCCGTTTATATTCAGCATTTTCGGTGATTGATTCTATCCAATCATTGATTAACTCTTGCTGACTGGGTGCGCGAAATCCCACAGATAATGTCATACAATTATTATCTTGAGCGATACCATAGTGGGGTAAGTTTGGTGGTAGGTAGAGCATATCGCCAGGTTCTAAAACCCAGTCAATACTTGTGTTGAAGTGCTTTAAAATACTTAAGGAGCAATCAGGAAATATATCTTTTTGATAGTTTTCTCGTGTATCTAATTTCCAGTGACGTTTCCCTGATGTTTGGATTAAAAAAACATCATACTCATCGGTGTGAGGGCCAACAGAGCCTTGCTCTACGGCATAGCTCATCATTAAGTCATCAATGCGCCAATCAGGTATAAATTTAAACTGTTTGATAATATCTCGTAGTTCAGGAAGGTAGCGTTCTAAATCGTTGACAAGTAAAGTCCAGTGCGACTCTGGTAATGTAGCAAAGGTATTATCATCAAAAGGACCAAATAAAGATTGCCAAGGTGTCTCTCCCTGCTCGATAACAATACGCGAAGGAGCATCGGTATCACAGGCTATGCCAGCGAGTTCTTCTGGGCTAATATTTGGTAGAGAATCTTTAAAAGCTTGAC
>JALVDG010000263.1 GCA_027009095.1 Thiotrichaceae bacterium | reverse complement strand
ACCATCAATCTCATACTGTAGGGATTCTCGTTTCTTGCCAATGCTCTCATAATACTCAATGCATTCCTTTGCGCCCTTTACTACTCTATTTTCTTTACAAATCCTAAAACCCCATGTTGATAACTGCGCCATTGCCTCGCTATGTGTTGCAGGCAAGTTCCAACCTTCTGTTTTGCCGATAGCATAACAATACATAGAGAGATTGCGGCTTGCGGTAATCTTAGAATCTAACTGACGCAAACTACCTGCCGCCGCATTACGCGGGTTAACAAATGTTTTTTCACCTTCTTTACGCGCTTTTTCATTTAATGACTCAAAAGATGCCTTTGGCATATAAACTTCACCCCGTACTTCTAATAAAGCAGGAATATTTTCTCCGATAAGCTTTAGCGGGATTGCATTAATGGTACGCACATTTAGCGTGATGTTTTCTCCCGATTGCCCATCTCCCCGTGTTGCTCCTCGTACTAAGATGCCATTCTCATAAATTAAGCTAACGGCAAGCCCATCTAATTTTGGCTCTACCATAAAATCTAAGGATGATTCACTCTCACCCAAACGATCGAGTAAGCGTTTTTCAAATGCTTCAACCTCTTCTGTGGAAAACGCATTGCCTAGCGATAACATAGGGATTAAATGTTGAACCGATTCAAATTTATCTAGCGCTTTGCCACCAACACGCTGAGTAGGGGAATCTGCAGTGCGTAGCTCTTCATATTGGTCTTCTAATGCTTGTAACTCTCGAAGCATTTTATCGTAATAGCTATCTGTAACTTCAGGATCATCTAATACGTAGTATCGATGATTATGATAATTTAGTTCTTCACGAAGTTGCTGAGCTTGTTTTTTTATTTTCTTATTAATCAAAGTATTAAGACCTTAAAAGTTTCACAGAATTTTTCTATCGGAAAATATAAGAAATTTAATTTCCAAATTAGAATATGACTTTTTATCATCAATTATGTTTAGCTTATCGCCAATTGCTATCTCTATACACGTAAAAAATATAGTTTTTTGTGTGTAATTTATATACAAAAAGAGAGATATAAAATATACTATGCGCCGCTAACAAAAACTAATTATCTAATTTCATTCATTTTATTTAGACTGCGCGCCAATCAATTTAAATTTAATGAAACTAAAAACAATTAAAATCCACATAGTACTTATGAATGAGATCATTACACGAAATAAATCGATGACTAGGATAATGTAATTTCTACGTTGGCTTTCCTTAAAAAATACTTTCAATAGCCTTTGCTACATAAGTATTTTTTTACCCATCATATTTTATGTTAAAACTTCTAAAACAAATTAAATTTTGAAAAAGAATAAATAATCCCCATTCTCAGGTCGCAGAAATTGATAAATATTTTGATCAAAGGAATGAGATAAATTCATCAATAGCACTGCAACCTCCCTTTTCACATAACAAAAAACAAGGAGAAAAGCTCAGTGTAGCAACAAAAAGAACAAAAAATATACAAATAAACAAAAACAATGACCATTTATTAACCAAATTAATACCCATATAGAATTATTTCTTTACTCGATCAAAAATTCAGCTACAATCTAATCCAATTTTTGTCAAGAAAGATTTTGATGAAATGGGCTATTTTTAAGGATGAAGATAAAGGTCTTCATATTGGGAGAAACACTTATGACAATTGCAACAGTAACTAAGATTAATCGAAAATCGGCTTTACCCGTAGATGGTATTGAACCATATGTAATGAAAGAGGGTGAAGAGTATATGGATGACAATCAACTCGCCCATTTTCGCGAAATTCTAGTTAGATGGAAAAAAGCATTAGAAGAAGAAGCCGAACGCTCAGTCGGACAAATGAAAGAAGAGGCTGCTAATTTCTCTGACCCTGCCGACCGCGCAACTCAAGAAGAAGAATTTGCATTAGAGCTACGCACTCGTGACAGAGAGCGTAAACTCATTCGTAAAATTGTAAAAACCATCGCTCGTGTAGATGCTGATGATTACGGTTTCTGCGATGCTTGTGGTATCGAAATTGGTTTACAGCGTTTAGAAGTTCGCCCTACTGCTGAACTTTGCATTGACTGTAAAACCACGCAAGAGATTAAAGAACGCCAATTGGCATAATCTCTGGCTGATTTATTAGGGAGTTTTTAACATCGCTACTCAACAGCAAATTAAAGACTCCCTTACTTTTCCAGAGCAACACACTAACACTCACCTCCCCTCTCAAAATAAACACCAATACATCGGTCGTTTCGCCCCCTCTCCTTCTGGACCTCTTCATTTTGGCTCATTAATTGCCGCAACTGCTAGTTACCTTTGTGCAAAATCAGCAAAGGGAAAATGGTTACTGCGTATTGAAGATGTCGATAAATTTCGCATAAAAGAAAACAGTATTTACAGCATTATTCATACACTTGAGGCTTATGGCTATGAATGGGATGATGATATTTTGTATCAAAGCCAAAGAAATGAAGCATACGAAGCCGCTCTACAATCATTAAAAGAGCTAGCCTACCCTTGCTCATGTACGCGTAAATTTTTACTAAAAAAAGCACCGATTGGAAGCTATGGCTATATCTACCCAGGTTATTGTCGCCAACAAATAAGCAATCCTGATTCCCCCCAGTTTGCCATACGTCTCAAAACCGATAACTCATTGG
>JALVDG010000262.1 GCA_027009095.1 Thiotrichaceae bacterium | reverse complement strand
CGGTTAACCATAAATATAAATCACGATTAAGTTGTTTGTCGGCAAACAATGCGATGCTTTCAGGAAGCCGCAGTGTCTCATCATCACGCCATGCGTATTGGGTTTTATTGCCCGAACCCGCAATGCGTTGTAATAAAGAGCGACGCGCATGATGGGTGGAGTCGGTAGCACTTTCAACCCGCAAGCCCGCTTCGCCTCCTAAGGCACGGAAGAAAACCCCCATTTTATGACGTACATCGTTTAGGCTAACTTCTGCTTCGGGGTAATGATGCGCGGCTTTTTTGCTGATAAAGCGATGCCATGATACGCCAACCATTTCTTCTAGCATGATTTATTTCCCTCCAAACTGAAGCCAATTTGGTGGCAACCAAAACATCATAAATAGACAAAAGATCAGCAATGCAATAAACCAATAACGAAAGATAGTCTGCTTTTCGCGCCCGTGTTCAGGGGGTAATGGAATGCCGCAATGTGGGCAGATTTCATCTTCGGCACTGACCTTGCCATCACAATGTTTGCAATGTAAATGACTCATAATGTTGTCCCGTTTGCAATGCTATCAGCAAATAAATACACCAAAATAATCAATAACATTAATTAAGCCTTTGTGATCGTGTTGGCTATACACGCCTGTATTGAGCTGGTAAATAAGCCAAACAATGGTAGCACTTCTTCTTCATAATCTAAGCTCATCTTAGACTCCTTCTATTTTTGCGCGTACCACTTCCATGAGCGCATCAACGGTTTCTTCTTCGTCACTTAATGGCTCGATTATTGCCGCACGACAGGCTTCGATGGGGTCAAACCCTGAGTTAATTAAGGTGGCGGCATACACCAATAAACGGGTCGATGCAGACTCTTCTAAATCGTGGTCTTTTAATACCCGCAGGGCATGTGCTAGCTCAATGAGTTGACTTGCCATTGCCGAATTGATCTGTGTTTCATTTTTGATAATGGTGGTTTCGGTGGCTTTATCGGGGTAGTCAAAACGGGTCGAAATAAAACGCTGACGTGTCGAGGGTTTCATGCCTTTTAAGAGATTTTGATAACCTGGGTTGTACGAGACAACCAGCATAAACTCGGCAGGGGCTTTGAGTAATTCACCCGTGCGCTCAATCGGTAGAATCCGTCGATCATCTGATAAGGGGTGTAGTACCACGGTGGTATCTTTGCGTGCCTCGACCACTTCATCCAAATAACAAATTGCCCCTTCTCGCACCGCTTTGCTTAACGGTCCATCTTGCCAGTAGGTTTCACCATCGCCAATTAGATGTCGTCCGACCAAATCTGCGGCAGTTAAATCATCATGGCACGCCACGGTGTACAATGGGCGGTCTAATTTAGCCGCCATGTGTTCGATAAAGCGGGTTTTACCACAGCCTGTTGGCCCTTTTATCAACATCGGTAGCTGATTTTTATAGGCTTGCTCGAATAATTCGATCTCATGTCCTTGGCTCTGGTAATACGGGATATTGCTCATAAAAATAGTCCTCAGAGACTAATGCTATAGGTGATGGCGATGACACTAATGACTGTCCATAGCCAGCCATACATTAAAATACGCCAAATTAAAGACACGCCCCGCAAGCCCATAAAGTCACGAATAATGAAGATGCCTTTGATTAAACTCACCAATAGCAGTAAAAAAACCGCTAATTCACCACTAAGACCTAACTTGCCCACAGTGTAAGAAAATAGGGTTAACAGCATCAAGACAATCCAAATAATGTCTGTTGTATGTAGTTGCTTACGACTCATGGCTTATAATTCATCGGATAATATAAACCAGTGGAAATAGAATAATCCAAACTAAATCAACCATATGCCAATACGATGCGGCTGTTTCCATACCAATATGATTGTTTGCACTGTATGCCCCGCGCTGTGCCTTTATGGCAACGGCTAATAAGATCACCATGCCTAAAATAACGTGTAAAAAATGAAACATCGTCAGGGATAGGTAGAACATATAGAAGGTATTGCTATCAAGCCCGATACCGTGAGAAAACTTATCGTAATACTCCATAGATTTTAGACATAAAAAGGCAGCACCCCCGCCGAATGCAGCATATAAATAAAAAACACTCTGCTTTACATCATCCGTTTTAATCGCATTAATGGCACGTATTACAAAATAGCTAGAAGTAATTAAAATAAGGGTATTTGCCGCACCGATCTCGCGGTTTAAGGTCATCTGGTAGTGATTAAATAGTTCTAAATTTTGCACACGCACCACCGCATAGGCGATAAAGGCAATCGCAAAGACCAGTAGCTCCATAAAGATAAAAAACCAGATGGCTAAATCTCCAGGAAGTAGTTTGGCTTGTTGTAAAGAATTTGCTGTCACGGTAGCCCAGTTTTTTTATTGATATCACGGATTCAGGGAGTGGTCATTCCTTACAATAATAGTCGGGTAAAGGATATGCCTTGATATTCATCAATTAAAAATTATGGGCTTAATTTTAGGGCAATATGAGCAGTTACCGATTATGCTGAGTAGTTACTTTTTTCTAAAAAATAGGTCTGGCATCATATAGCTACTAAGCTATTTATTTATAACTACAATATGTTGTAGCAGTTAATATATAACCACTACCTTATTTTTTAGCCGCTTTTCTTCTCTCATCTGCGGCTTTTTTCCTTGCCGCAGCTTCAGCTCTCTCGGCTTTGGCTTTTTCCTTCGCTTTTTCTTTGGCTATGCGCGCACGACGTTCTCTTGCTAATTTATTACGTCTCAACCTTGCTTTTTCTGCTTTTTTTGCCGCAGCTTTTTCTTCACGTTTTTTCTTTGCTTCTTCTTGCTTTGGCGTTAGTTTTTTTGTTGCTGTTTTCTTTTTTGCAGCGGCTTTCTTTTTACCACGCCCTTTACGTTCTGGGGCTTTAGCGAGTAATTCTTGGCAGTCTTCTAAGGTTAATGTGGTGGGATCAGTTTCTTTGGTTGGCATTTTGGCATTTTTATTGCCATCGGTTATGTAAGGTCCCCAACGTCCTTTTAGGATTTGGATACCCTCTTCTTCCCAGTTTGCAATAATTTTATCAAGATCTGCCTGTTTTTTATCGGCTACTAACTTTAAAGCTCTTTCTACAGTGATGGTGTAGGGATTTATGTCTTCATCTTTTGGTAAAGAAACAAACTTATTACCGTATTTTACATAGGGACCAAAACGTCCAAAATTGGTGGACATTTTCTCGCCTTCTGGGGTTTCACCTAAGTCGCGAGGCAGTTGGAATAGCACCATTGCATCATCCAGCGTGACTGAATCCATTTTTTGACCTGGTAACAAGCTGGCGAATTTTGGCTTTTCTTCATCGTCTTTTGTGCCACGCTGTACGAAAGGTCCATAGCGTCCCATACGCACGGAGATTGGCTTGCCTGTTTCTGGGCAATTACCTATTACACGCGCTTGCATAACCTCTTCACGTGTTACATTTTTATCTTTATCAAGCACTAGCTCATGAAATGGCTTCCAGAATGACTCTAGTAGAGGAACCCATTTAAGCTTACCAACAGACACATCATCAAGCTGCCCTTCGAGGTTGGCGGTAAAGTCGTAATCGACATATTTCTCAAAGTGCATAGTGAGAAAACGATTAACAATTCGACCAATATCAGTTGGATGGAAACGTCGTGACTCTATCTCTACATACTCGCGTGATTGCAAAGTGGAGATAATGCTTGCGTAGGTCGAAGGACGACCAATATCGTACTCTTCTAAGGTCTTAACTAAACTTGCCTCAGAAAAGCGCGGCGGTGGCTCAGTAAAATGCTGGTCTGCACTGATTTCGTGTAAATCCAATACATCACCCTTTTTCATCACAGGTAATATTTTTTCTTTACTATTATCCTTTGCACCATCGTCTAGACCTTCCTTATACACACGCATAAAACCTGCATGACGTATTGAAGACCCTGTTGCACGGAAGAAGCTATCATCATTTGGTGACAAATCAGCAGATACGGTATCCATCGTGGCATGAATCATCTGACAAGCAACGGTACGCTTCCAGATTAAGGAGTAGAGTTTGTATTGCTCATCAGTAAGATGCTTTTTAATGTCTTCTGGCACATAAAAAGCAGAAGTAGGACGGATAGCCTCATGCGCCTCTTGAGCATTTTTTGATTTAGCTTTAAACGTGCGAGGTTTAGGGTTTACAAAATCTGCACCATAACGCTGGGTGATTAGCTTACGCAACTCGTCAATTGCTTCAGTTGCCAAGGTCACCGAGTCGGTACGCATATAAGTGATTAAACCAACAGGACCTTTACCTAAGTCGATACCCTCGTATAACTGCTGCGCTACGCTCATGGTACGACGTGTATTAAAATAGAGCTTTCTTGCACCCTCTTGTTGCAGGGTTGATGTAGTAAATGGTGCAGTTGGTTGACGCTTACGTTGTTTTTTCTCTAAGCGTGTTACCGTCACTTTGCCATTTGCATCACTTAATAATTTGTTTTTAACCGCTATTGCATCTTTTTCATTATTAATATCAAACTGCTTTAATGCCTTACCCTTGTAAGTATGTAGCTTGGGTGAAAACTTCTCACCATTTTTATCAACAAGCCCTTGTAATGTCCAATACTCCTTAGGAACAAAGGTTTCAATTGCCTCTTCGCGTTCTACAATCATGCGTAAAGCTGGGCTTTGTACACGCCCAGCAGAGAGTCCTGGTTTGATTTTCTTCCACAGCAGCGGAGAGATATTAAAACCCACTAAATAATCTAAGGCACGGCGCGCTTGTTGTGCATCCACCATATCCATAGATAAGCCACGAGGATTTGCTACAGCATCGCGAACCGTATTTTTGGTGATTTCATGAAACACCACGCGCTGAACATTTTTACCTTCTAATGCGCCTTTCTCTTCTAGTAATTCTTGTAAATGCCAAGAAATTGCTTCTCCCTCTCTATCGGGGTCGGTCGCAAGATAGAGGTTGTCACACTTTTTTAATGCTTTGATGATTCTATCGACATGCTTTTTATTACGGTCAATCACTTCATATTTCATCTTAAAGCCATTTTCCGTATCAATCGCGCCTGTTTTAGGCACTAAATCGCGGACATGACCATAGGAGGCTAAGACTTGAAAGTCTTTTCCTAAATACTTTTCAATTGTTTTTCCCTTCGCAGGAGACTCAACAATAACGAGGCTTTTACCCATAATTTTATCTTTCACACAATAAATAACTAAATTTTAGGCATTTATAATAGTTCACAAAAATATAAATGCTGATATTTTTTTCGCAACCATACACTGTCAATAGAAGCTTAGTAAAGCAATACCGAGTTAAGCACTTATTAACATCGCCCTAAATACTTGACTCACTATACCCATTAAACCAAACTTGTTGGAGTGCTAGTTTGGCTAATAAGCTCTATAGATAGACATGAGCGGAGAGTATGCACCTATATTTTTAAGAATGACGTTATCCAATTATTTGATACTAAAAAAGCAAAAATTGGAGTAACTACTCAGTTAATCAGTAACTATTTAGACTGTATTCTATTTTGTTCGAGTTCAAGGCAAAAGGGCGGAGTTTATCAGTATAAATGAGTATTTTTAACGCAGAAATCAGCTAAAAGAGAGCACAAGCTGAGTAGTTACAACAAAATTTACTTAACCACCTTCTCTACATTCTTTTTAAAATTCAAAGACGCTGACAAGGCTTTATCAATTAAAACATCAAGTTCATTCTTTTTAGTTGTTTTTGCTATATTTTCCTTCGATGCTACGACTCTATCTGAATTCATCACTTGTGGCTGTAATGTATTTGTTTTTAACGCACTACTTTCCAATGAACGAATGGCTGAATCACTCGCACTCTCATTGGCAGCCACCACCATAGGGGTATTTTTTTGCTTTTCTAGCTCAGCTAAGCGCATGGTAATTTCATCTAAACGACTCGCGTAAGTATTAGCCCCTGCTTGACATTCTAAAAACTGCTCACCAGAAATAACACTGCTATGTGCTGCAATACAACAAGACTGTAAACTTAATGCTGTTTGTTGTGCAGAAGACGAAAGTGCTTGAATACGATTTCGTCCAATGACTAAAGCACTATCTTTCTTTAATAAATTTATTTTTGTTGTCAGACTTGCACTGGTGGTTTCAAATAATTGACCGCAGGGGTTCTCTTTATTAAGCGTTATATCGTAAATAAAAAATGCTGCCACAAGAAAGGCTAAAAAGCCTAATATATATTTTACGTTTTTCACAAACACTCCTTTTTAATTTAGCCTATATCTAAAACAACAGAAAATAACAATACCTTCACCAATCGTGATGTGTAGGGTGGATAAGCGATAGTGCATCCAGCAAAATCAATGTATTACGGTGGATGCGCTACACTTATCCACCCTACCGTTTAAATTTGGTGACGATATTGAGTATAGAGTAAATTTATCTTTGATTCTGTTGACAGGTATCAATGTCAATTATATTTGCACTGCCCTATGCTAACGTCGAATCCCCCCCTCCTTCCTCATCCCAAAAGGACAAAAACAACGATGAACATAAAATTTGATGCTGAAAAAATCAAACGCTACAACACCACCGCTCCACGCTACACATCTTATCCTACTGCGGTTGCCTTTAGCACAGATTTTTCTGAGGCAGATTATTTACACCATGCAAAAAACAGTAATACACACGCTACGCCCCTCTCCTTATACTTTCACATCCCTTTTTGCGATACCGTTTGTTTTTACTGCGCTTGCAATAAAATCGCCACCAAAGACTACTCCAAAGCAGACGAATACCTCGATTATTTATACCGCGAAATCGACATGCAAGCAGCACTTTTTGATAACTCACGCATTGTTGATCAACTACACTGGGGTGGTGGCACGCCTACTTTTTTAAATCATCAACAAATTAGCGACTTAATGGCTTATACGCGCAAATCATTTAATTTATTAGATGATGATAGCGGTGATTACTCCATTGAAATTGACCCACGAAGCGTCACCCCCGACACGATTAAACTATTGCGTGATGTCGGTTTTAACCGTTTTAGCCTTGGTGTGCAAGATATCAATGACGTAGTACAAAAAGCCGTTAATCGTATTCAACCCATCGAAGACACCAAGGCGATTATTGATGCCTGCCGAGACAATAAGGCACACTCAATTAGTGTCGATCTTATCTATGGTCTACCGCTACAAACCATCGACAGCTTTGCCGAGACCTTACAACGTGTTATCGAATTATCTCCCGATAGATTATCCATCTTTAACTACGCCCACCTCCCACACCTCTTTAAGCCACAACGCCGTATTAATGAAAACGAACTACCGAAAGCCGCCGATAAACTGATTATTCTGCAACAAAGTATCGCAGCATTAATCGACGCTGATTACGTCTATATTGGTATGGATCATTTTGCCAAGCCCAACGACGAGCTTGCCAAAGCCCAACGCGAAGGCTCTTTACACCGTAACTTCCAAGGTTACACCACCCATGCTGATTGTGATCTTGTCGCAATGGGTGTAAGCGCCATTAGCAATGTTGACCATGCTTATAGTCAAAATGAAAAAGACTTAGACGCTTATTATCAAAAAATTGATGCTAAACATCTACCGATTGTTCGCGGCATAGCCTCAACAGGCGATGACTTAATACGTCACCAAATAATCCAACAACTCAGTTGTCACTTTAAACTTGATTTCCAAATCATCGAAAATAAGTTTGATATTCATTTTGCAGAATATTTCGCCCCTGAGCTAAACGCATTAACAACCATGGCAGACGATAATTTATTAACACTAGAAAACAATAAAATAGTAGTCAGCGAGACAGGACGCTTATTAATACGCAATATTTGCATGGTGTTTGATGTCTATCAAAAAAAGCAAAGTAAAACACAGCAGTTTTCTAAGGCGATATAATATAGGCTATCAAACTGAGAAATGAAAAACCGTTTGTAAAGCCCACCCCCTATGCTTAAAATCATAGGCTGATATTACTACTCTTAAAGGAAGCTCTGGTCAATTCATGTCTGTTATTACAAAAAATAATTTATCCTGCTACACCTTTGGGTACTAGCATATGAAAAGCATCAGCAAATACCAAGATGACAATAAGCCAGAAACACAATGCTTTAACTATATACCTATCAATAAAAATATAGCCACTTCAGGACAGCCCACACCGATGCAGTTTGAGGCGATTGCCGCGGCAGGCTATACCGCTGTTATTAATCTTGCGATGCACGACTCAAGCGATGCCTTATACGAAGAGGGCGGTATTGTGAGTGAAGCAGGTATGAATTATTTTCATATTCCAGTCCCTTTTGATGCGCCGACTAGCAAACACCTGAGATTATTTTTGCGTTTAATGGAAGTGCTAGAAGGCGAAAAAGTGTGGCTACATTGTGCTTATAATTGGCGCGCATCTGCTTTTATCTCTCATTATCAGCGTCATGTTTTAAAGCAAGATGCTGGCGAAATGCTAGTTTTAGCGCAATGGACACCGAGTGATGTTTGGCAGAAGTTTCTAGCGCTCCAATCACCTCCACATAAAGAATGAAAGGCTATGAGCGAAATATTATTACTGACCATTAACGGTCAAGATCATCCAGGTGTGACTGCTGCTTTTACGAATGTCTTAAGTCAACATGATGTCAATATTCTTGATATTGGTCAGTCTGTTATTCACAACACTTTGGCATTGGGTATGTTGTTAGAAATGCCTAGCAATATAAAAATTGAGGCGCTTAAGAAAGCCTTATTAGTTATCTCCGATGAGCATGACCTAAAAGCAGGTTTGTCTGTCATTACCCCTGATGAATATGAGCAATGGGTACAAGATCAAGGCAAGCCTCGTTATATTGTCACTTTATCAGGGCGAAAATTAAGTGCTGCTCACATCAGCCATATATCTGAGGTCATTTCACGTTACGGTTTAGATATAGCTGATATAACACGTCTTTCAGGTCGTGTGTCATTACAACAAAAAAATAGCACTCAGCGTGCATCGGTTGAATTTTCAATAAGGGGGAGCACAACCGATCTGGCTGGTTTGAAAAGCGATTTATTGGCGATTACAAAAAATGATGATGTCGATGTTGCCTTTCAGGTCGATGATCTTTATCGACGTAACCGTCGCCTTGTTGTTTTTGATATGGACTCAACCTTAATTCAATGTGAGGTAATGGATGAGCTAGCCAAAGCTGCAGGTGTTGGAGAGCAAGTTGCCGCAATTACAGAGTCGGCAATGCTAGGCGAGATTCCTTTTGATGAAAGCTTTGAGCGTCGTTTGGCTACCTTAAAAGGATTAGATGAGTCGGTATTAAAGAAAATAGCCGATGAACTACCGATAACAGAGGGTGCTGAACGTTTAATTCGTACACTCAAAGATTTAGGTTATCAGGTAGGAATATTATCAGGTGGCTTTAGCTATTTTGCGAATCATCTAAAAGATAAATTTGGTTTAGATTGTGTGGCTGCCAATGAGTTAGATATTGTCGATGGCAAACTCACGGGTAAAGTAAAAGGCGATATTGTGAATGGCGAGAAAAAAGCCGAGCTACTTCGTGAAATGTCACAGAAAATGGGCATTACAATGGAGCAAACCATTGCTGTCGGCGATGGCGCAAATGACTTGCCGATGCTAGCAATTGCAGGTTTGGGTGTGGCTTTTCATGCTAAGCCAGTGGTAAAAGAAAATGCCAAACATGCTATCTCTTCTATAGGTTTAGATGGTGTGCTGTATTTGTTAGGTGTGAGTGATAGAGTGACTTCTAATATTTAGATAACTGATGTTACGCAGTTAAAACTATTGAAATCTGTTTATGTTACCTTATTCCCATCGCTCCAGCGTGGGAATGCATATCGAGCATTCAATAAAGTACAAATTATGCGTTCCCACGCAGGAGCGATGGGAACGAGGGAATCCGTATGCGTT